>JBMYRY010000385.1:0-3621 GCA_049602795.1 Bradymonadia bacterium | reverse complement strand
AAGGAGTTCATCGGCTGAGATGTCCAGCATGGTGCCTTGATTCGGAACGTATTCATCGCCATCAAGTGTCCATGGGTCAAGAGAACGACACTGCAGCTTGAGATGATCAAGATCTCCATCATTTCTCATCAAACAAGTGCCATGGGCCGGATCTAGAGGGTCAAAAAATAACCAAAGCTCCGGTGAGGAGAGTACATTAATCTGAGCACAATCCTGACAAGCCTTAGGACGGTTATTCTCATCCTTGTAATTCGAATAGCTCATGAGTGAGTATAGCTTTTGCCCGTGTTGACTGACCGGCTGACCATAAGCCTCATTTCGCCGATACAGTGGTTCTTGATTATGGTATGCATGCGCCAACCCACTCGTTGCGGAAAACTGAGACGCTCGATGTTTTGCCCCAAGAACGTGTCCGAGTTCGTGTCCAACTGTCGTCACCGCATCGCTACAATTCGCATAGTCGGGCGTAATATAGTAGCCATCAAGGACGAGAACGCCGCGCTCGATGAAAGCTGCCCCGGTTGAAAAGTTGGAATACGCCAAACCTCCGAACCCGGTAGTTCCAAGCAGAAAGATACCGGCGTCAGCACCATACGCCTGGCGCATCTTTTGGTAATGTGGATTCAGCCTTAACCAGACTAGATCACCCTTTAGGTCATCCCGCTCTTCGTACGCAAACAGTTCAATTCCCACGAGTCGATATCTCAACATTGGGTCGATTAAGGAATTATTGAGACTCTCATTTGAAACATTCACAACTTCATTCGCCGCAGCCACCAACCGCGATGCGTCATCTCCTAATAAGGCGCTAAAGGCAGGCGTGTAGAACACGACCACATCCACAGTCTCCAGGCAATCCGGGTCTGCGAGACCACAGTCTCCAGGACTCGGGTTCATTCGATCGATCAAGGTAGCCGTCACCCCGGACGGATTCGAACTGCATGGTGCACATGCCCGGTCGTCAACCGGCGTACACGCCTGAATCTCGTACGCGCCTGAGCCACAAACGGTACAAGGTAAGCATTCGGTGGACCCCAGCCCGTCGTGGTCATAAGTACCCGACTCACACCGCTCACACGCCCCTCCCTGGCTCAAAACAAATCCCGGCGGGCAAGCCGAGCAAACGCGGTCAGTGGTTGGATTACACGTTTGAATTTCCGAGCCGCCATTCTCACAAACAGGTGTGCACGGCATACATGCAGTAGCTGGATCCTCATCGTGATCAAACGTCTCCTCCCCACAGTTCGTACACACTCGATCCGCCGTCGCCGAACAGGCTTGCGTCTCGGTGGCGCCTGCTTCGCAGGTTGATGAACAGGATACACATGCGGTTAATGGATCGCTGTCATTGTCGTAGGTGCCATCGGCACATGGCGTACACACTCGATCCGTCGTCGCCGTACAGGCTTGCGTCTCGGTGGCGCCTGCTTCGCAGGTTGCCGAGCAAGCAACACATTCGGTGGTTGGTTCGCTGTCATTGTCGTAGGTGCCATCGGCACAAGGCGTACAGACTCGGTCACTCGTCGCCGAACAGGCTTGCGTCTCGGTGGCGCCTGCTTCGCAGGTTGCCGAGCAAGCAACACATTCGGTGGTTGGATCGCTATCGTGGTCGTATGTATCAGCTGAACAATCATACGACCCTACATCCGAATCTTGAATTAGTTCGGTATCAGGAACGACATCGACATCAAGGGGATGTGCCCCCACGTCGCCAATGCCCCGGTCTGTGCGGGTAGACATGTCGAGAGACACCGCGCTGTCGAGCCCTTGAACATCCGCAACACCAATGTCTTCACCACCCAAACACTCAAAACGACCTTCGTCGTTCATCAAACATTCAAGCGGTGGTTCACAACGCATATCCGAGGACCGACAATCATCCTCCGTGCCCCCCCTACAGGCATACACAGCCAGAAGACACCAGAACACTAGACAGGACTCAAACAACCGCATCTATTTCCCCCTTCGGCGTTTTGCGACACCAGCCCCAAATTGAAGCACGCCTAAAGAGTGCAACACTCTGACCCTGCGAACAAGCTACAATCAAGATATGGGTCTAAGGCGAGTAGAGTAATCGTTAACGCCTTTCCAGACAAACCGACAGATTAGCCCTTACATTTGACACAAGGATAATGACACCAACGGGCACACCGAATTGAAATCCGCCATGGATTCGAATTCACAAAGAATTGCTCCCGTCACTCCGATCTCGGCGCAACTCGATTTTGCGGCCAACTGAAGCTCTTCAAAGTAAGCCAACCAGGTTAATCTTTCTTCAACCGGAGGCAATACATCAAAATATGCGAGGGTAATATGCGCTAGAAATGGTCTTGGCACGACGACCCCACAGCCGGCGAGACCTCGATCCTGGTAGAGATGCGCTCGTAATCGTGTAATCGAATGATAATCAGACGCAGAAAGAGGTTCAAGGACGCATGCGACTGCATGCTTTAGGAACGCGACTCCAGCGACTCTCCACTTGAGTGCCTTAGACAACGGACCAATCTCTCGAAAGACCGAGGTGACACGTTCAGCCACTTTCCGATCCACGTTACCATCATGCTCGAGTGCTTCGAGATACCTATCTCCTGCAACAAGGTCGGCTATGGTGAGATGAAGCGCGTCATCATCTACGGGATAATGCTTGCCCGAGATCCGCGACAGAATTAAATCTCTGAGCCGGGCAAAACACCTCAAATCAACAGCTTGCGTCGTCGCAAAGAGACTCAATCCTGGAAAAGAGACGGGACTGCCCGCATCGACTTTGGCTGAAGCCTTCAATCTAGGCAACTCACGGCACCAGCCAGTCAGCGAACACCAAGAGTCGACTCTAGTTTGATAGTCGTGAATTGTCCCATCAAACACACTCACTTTTACAGCACTCCATGAAATGGGGTCACATGACTCATTCATTCGCTCGGTAAAAGCGAGTGACACATACATGACGCCACAATCGCTGGGCGGCTCAACCTTACGTGGATTAGGGCGTCTCAGGCTCGTCGCCATCCGCGGGAGGCTCAGGCTCTTCACCACCAATTGGCATTTCGTCGCCCTGTGCGCTAAATGCACCATCCACACACCATGTACGGGCGTTTTCTACGGGCGTGGATACGAAGGTCTCACCGTCGATCGATACTTCAGTGAGCACAATGTTTGTCAAATTAAGCTCAACAGATCCTCCGCTGGTCAGATCAATGCTTACAATTTCCACTGTGCCCTGATCGGCATAAAAGGTCGATTCACAACCATTGTCGGAACAGTCAGCATAGATAACCACGCACAGTCCGCAGTCCGCATAGTTGAT
Organism: Bradymonadia bacterium; assembly: GCA_049602795.1. Classification (GTDB taxonomy): domain Bacteria; phylum Myxococcota_A; class Bradymonadia; order UBA7976; family UBA1532; genus JBMYRY01. The sequence continues at coordinate 317 of JBMYRY010000385.1, read as the reverse complement.
GCCATCGAGCGTGTACGTCCCCGCGGCAACCGGTCCTTCCCATTCTTGATAGCTTTCCACGGAAAAATACGTCGTGTCGGAACCATCGCCTGAAGTAAAGACCCAAGCCTCGTCGTCGTATGCGAAGGTCGCCATACCACCTTCGAAACCATTGTCGATACATTCCCCCGTGCTCACTGACCCGCCTGCGCCAGCTTCGCCACCAGCACCCGCTTCGCCACCAGCTTCGCCACCAGCGCCAGCTTCGCCACCAGCGCCAGCTTCGCCACCAGCTTCGCCACCAGCACCAGCTTCGCCACCAGCTTCGCCACCAGCAC
>JBMYRY010000384.1:0-3629 GCA_049602795.1 Bradymonadia bacterium | reverse complement strand
ATCTTGGCTGAATAGATTTTGAGCGGCGTTGACTGCATTATTGCAATTTGTGCTACACGAAGGTTGTCCATCGGTCACGAGCACCACAAAGCTTCGCCGCCCTCGGTCGTTCAACGTCGAGAAGTAGTTTTGAGCCTGTTGAAGGGCTGGTCCCGTAGGCGTCCCTCCGTCGGGAAACGAACGCGACAGTTGAGAGAGAATATCTCCTCGAGAATTTACGCTCACTGGAACCACTACATTACCACCATTAACACCGCAGTCGTTGCCATAGGGAAACAGTGTCAGACCGATGCGCATGGTCGATTCAAAAATGTTCGTCAGTCCGTCAATCGCGCCGACGGCCTGGTTCCATTTATTTGAATCGCGCATGCTGCCCGAACGGTCGAGGACGATCATAATATTTGGTTCTTCGCAAACTGCGTTTCCACCGCCGGCGTTTGCTTGTGATACGAACAAGATGGAAATCATTAAAAAATAACGTAGTGGAAAGCTTTTCACGGTCTACCTCCAAGTCAACCCGATCCAGTATCTATGGAATGCAAGTTTTGTGCAACCTAAGCTCACATAAGAATTGAATTGATCTTGATGGGGGTTACGGATTAATCATATACCTACTACGGTCGTGCTTATAGATAATGCATGCAGTTTGCTTAAGTCTCTAAATTTAGAGGGGTTTTTTGTGGGTTTTATGAAGATTTTGACTGGTTTTTTGGTGTGCTCGTTAGTTTTGTTCGGATGTGATTCAGGCTCCGATAGCAGTAGTGACGACCGCGAAATTGGTGGCAATGGAGGAGAAGGCGGCCAAGGGGGGTCTGATAACCAGGGCGGCAATGACACACTTGTGGGACCTGAGTGCACCGATGGGGTGCCCGTTGTACAAGCTTCGAACTGGGCGTCTCTACTGGATAGCCCCGCAACGGCTCTAGAGATCGTCTGGAGCGGGAGTGAGTTTGGGATGCTATGGCTTGCGAGCGAGGCATCCTCAGGTCTCAGACCGCTGATGTTCGCTCGTGCATCGGCTGACGGGGAACTCTTGGGCGACGCTGTAATGGTCGGTCAGACGAGCGCGTCGAGTCATAAACTCGTTTTCACCGGCACGCGCTATATTGTTACCTGGGTGAATGGTCGGACTGGAGATGACCCATATGACGGTATTCGAGTTGGTGTGCTCAATGCCGAAGGTGCATTGGCAGAGACGACTCATGACATTGATGGAACCTACAACACGACTCAACTTGAACTCGTTTGGGACTCCATGTGGGGCGCATTGTTGACCTACACGCGGGGGTCGCTCGGGGAGGGAGGACTCTTTTCAGTGGTCATCAATGAAGATGGTACCTTGAATGAGGAAAACGTATTGGACAGTCGCAGTGTGAGTTCTTTTTCATCCGTGTTTGGAGATGGTGCTTGGGCGGTTGCCTATGCTGTTCGGGATGATGATTTAGACAATCCTGTTTACTTGCACTTACTCGATGAGAATGGGGTGGTGTACGACCCCGAGCCAATTAGTATTGGGACGAAGCCCCTTGGACGAGTTCATGCGGCTTTCGCCCAAGGCAACTATGCAATCGTTTGGTCTGGTATGAATCAAGAAGATCGACTCTTGCCCATGAGCGTTTTATTGGATGGCGCAGCGGAAATCATTGGACAGCCAATCATTGGGATAGACGCCGATTTTGCGGTGGTCGAGGACGTGGCTGTGGCTGATGACGTCGGATTTGTTATTTCATGGCACGGAGAAATCGATTCAGCGCCGGCGCTTGGTATTCAGGTGATGAGTGTTCTTGGAATTCCGGAATCAAGCGTAATGATGAGTTTAGCGCCAGCACAGCAGTACAGTCAAAGTCGTTTGAGCGTACATGACGGAGGCCTCATAAAACTCTTTTCGACAAACGACCCGTCTCCACAACCCCTTGGTTATTCTGAAGCAGTTAACGTTCAAGTGACGACGCTTGAAGCCTGCGACTAGCCCAAACTTCCACTAAAGATTCGATACACCCGTACTCGCGATGACACTTAAGAGCTTGTTTTCTCTTCCTCGAATAAAGCTCGTGCTACGAACTCTGCTCATTACTGGTGCTGTGTTCGCGGTTACGATTCTCGTCTGTGGAGACATCTTAACCCAAAAGTGGCTGAAAGTGAGGCTCGCGAAGGCTGGTATTGAAGCGGGCACGATTGAAGTTGCTTTACTGCAAGGGCAACTGTTTTTAACGGACGTCACTTGGCAGAGAGGTAGACATAGCCTCCAGTCTGACTGGGCTAAGGTGGAGGTCAAGCTGAGTTCACTCCTGCCAACGTGGAGGGACGGTTTATCCGTTTCATTGGGGCAAGTTAACTGGCAATCAAAGCGGTCAATGGGCGATGTGCCTGCGTTAGCACAGCGAAGGGGAGAGTCGATTTTATCCCGTCTGCCAAGCGTCGTTACGACATGGCGGGGGGCAAACTTAAACTGGCAGAAGATCGAAGGTTCTGTTGAAACGAGCTTGGCGACCTGTACTTTAAGCTTGGGTCAAGGTCAGATGAACGGAACCGAGATGCCTCATCAATCCGGGGTTGATACGGACCTTCACTGTGTCACATCAGAACATTCAATGGGGGTGTCCGGGCTGCTTAAGTTTTCATTGGATCCCTTATTGTTGACCTTCGAGCGACGAGGTGAGTTGCGATTATCACTCAGTCAAAAAGCAGTATCTTTCGATGGCGTTGTCGTTGAACTGAAGCCCGTGCCTGTTGTGAAGGTCACGCGAGCCCGCGTGAGAAGCTCCCGGATATCATTGGGCGTTGACCAACTGGAATTAAGGAAGCGCAAGGGTAAAGTATATGCATCGTTCTCGGGGGGCGGCATCAATTATCTGAAAGCAAGTATCCCGCTATCAAATGGGCCAAGAGAGCAACGTCCGTCCATTGCATCAAGAGTGAATTTTCCCGATTTTAGTGTGGATTGGTTTAATGCGACTGTATCCATTGATGGGCAACAGCTTGCTCAATTAAGCCAGTTGACGGCTAGTAACGACTCGCTTTCGATGCAGCTAAAGCGTGGTGATTCATCCGTTTCAGTCACAGTTCGTGACTTCAAACGAGATTTGCGGCCTCTTACGGTTGAACTGGCGGGGCATCTAGAGTTGGCAGACATTGATATGCTCTGGCCGAGTACCGCGATGATTGACGGCAGCATCAGTTTTGACGGGCTTTATGCAGTTGCAGCGGGCACCGGGGAACTGTCTGTTCGGACCGACAGAATTCGGGTTCTACATCCGAGCCTATCATTGATGCCATTTCATTTATCACCAAGTGTTGTGCGATTGTTTGCAAACTATGAGTTAGGACGCTCTTCAGGTTCAGTCCACGGTACGCTCGAGGTCGGACAAATGTCGGCAAAATTACACGGCGCACTTGGTGAGGAAGGAGACTTGTTCACGCTCGCGGCTGAAGCGACCCCAATTACATGCCAAGGGCTAGCGGACCTTATCCCCAGGGAATGGGTGGAAGAGCTAGGGATTGAATTCAATGGTGAGACGAAGCCCCGCCTGTATTTGTCGGGTGCCTTGAGTCAACTGTCTGATTTGCGCTTTCGATTACGAGGCTTGATTGACTCATGTCGAGTGAAATCAGTTAAGATTCCATGGGAG
>JBMYRY010000383.1:0-3635 GCA_049602795.1 Bradymonadia bacterium | reverse complement strand
TGCCTTTTAGATAATGGTGAACAGCATGTGGAGATGCTGACGTTGAGTAGTGCAATTTCTACTGCCGACAGTTTATTTGAAGTCGTACGGACTCGTATTGAGAGTCAACGCATGCACGATCTGAACTCGCCAGTGGTGCACATAGACATTAAGACATTGGCGGTTGTGCCTTTAGAAGGTGAGCAGATTGTATTGACCACAGGGAAGTGGCAACAGCATAAAGCGCAAGCGGTTCTCAATCGATTGGTGGCACATGCTAATCAACCGGTCGTGTATAGAGCGATACAGACACCTGAGCCGGTACGCGATGACATGTTTTGTTGGTCACCGTTGTCCAAATTAAATGATTCACTTCCCTCCATGAGTGATACGGCGTCTCAGCCGACCCTTATCCGGCGACGATTAGCAGAACCGTTCGAAATTCGGGTGAAGTTGGATACTCATCACGAAGTCAAAGCGATTAGGCTTGATCATCGATGGCACCGAGTGAATGTGGTGAGTAAAGAACGATATTCGGGAGGATGGTGGTGTGAGCGACCTTACGCATACGAAGACCTCTGTTTAGAAAACGCACAGTATGGTCTGTGTTGGGTGCGACATCTGACATTGAACGAGAGTTGGGTCTTAATGGGAGGGTGGGATTGACGGTGCGATATGCGGAGTTACACTGTCAGAGTGTGTTTTCGCTTCTCGATGGTGCAAGTACACCTGAATCGTTGTTATCAGTTGCGACGAAGTTGGGGTTGCACGCATTGGCGTTGACCGACTTCTCTGATATGGGCGGGGTTGTTCGATTTGCAGAGAGTGCCAAAGAGTATGCCATCACCCCCATCATCGGTAACCAAATTTCGGTGACTTTGGGGGGGTATCAAGGACGCATTGTGCTTTTAGCTCAAAATGCCCGTGGATACTCCAATTTGAGTCGGCTGGTTACGGCAAGTAGGATGAATTCTCCTAGAGGATTCCCCATGATAGATGCTGAATTGCTGAGTGGGCATACTGAGGGATTATTCTGTCTCACGGGCGGACCGAGGGGACCTCTCTATCAGGCGATACATGTACGAGATGAATTTAGTTGTAGCCGCATGCTCGGTCAGATTAAGGACCTTTTTGCGAATCGCTGTGCGGTTGAGGTTGTTCATCATGGACTACGGACTGAAATGGAGCATGCGTTACGGGCGATTAGATGTGCTGAGTCGGGTCATTTACCTTGGGTGATTACGAATGATGTGCGTTATGCCACGATAGAGCAGCGACCTGCATATGACACAATGCGCTGCCTTAAAGCGAATATGCCCCTTTCAAAGGCAGGAAATCAGATAACCGAAAACGGGGAATGGTTTTTGAAATCACCGAAGCAAATGTGGCATCGATGGTGTGCTCTGCCTGGTGGTCTGTTTACGTCGATTGACATCGCAGACCAATGTGCGTTTCGTTTGGAAATGGTCACGATGCCACTGCCTGAAACTGAGTTGCCCAATGACTTTAAGAATGCTGATCAATATTTAAGGCATCTCGTTTTTGAAGGTGTTGACCGTCGCTGGGGAAATGATGTTACCACGCATCATTATGCTCAAATTGAAAGAGAGTTATCGTTGATTTCTAGGCGACGGCTCTCTGGGTACTTTCTGATTATGTGGGAGATCATTTCGTATGCTCAACGACGAAATATTCTTGTTCAAGGACGAGGATCTGCTGCGAATTCGGCTGTATGTTACGTGCTAGGCATTACCGCGGTAGATCCCATTGAACATCGCCTTTTATTTGAACGTTTTTTGTCAGATGCTCGAGAAGGGTATCCAGATATAGACTTAGATATTGAGCATGCCCGTCGTGAAGAATTGATTAAATTTGTATACAGGAAGTATGGAAGAGATCGAGCGGCTATGGTGTGTGCCCACCACTGCTTTAAAAATCGTTCTGCTGTACGCGATGTCGCTCGAGTCCTGGAGTTTTCTCAGACTGAAAGTGACCAATTTGCCAAACTTGCTCATCGGCAAGGCGGCTTGTCGTTAGAGGTTTTGGATGCTGAGGGATGGCCGCTGCAGGAGCCTAGAGTACGTGCACTTGTCACCGTATCTAACTTGTTGCGTAACGTACCTAGGCAACGAGGGACTCATAGCGGTGGGTTCGTCTTGAGCGCAGGTCCCATCGCTGAGTCTATTCCGATTGAGCCAGCGGCGATGGCGGGACGAAGCATTATTCAATGGGATAAAGAAGATCTTGAGGCGGCTAAAATTCCGAAGTTTGATTTACTTGGTTTAGGGATTTTAACTGCAATTGCTCGTGGACTATCTCTGATCAGAGAGCGTCACCATATTTGTGCTCACTTGTATCGTTTACCCCAAGATTCGAGTGTGTATGAGATGTTATCGCAAGCCGACACCGTCGGTGTTTTTCAAGTCGAAAGTCGTGCGCAGATGAATAGTTTGCCACGGACTCGACCAACGAATTTGTACGAACTTGCAATTCAAGTAGCGTTGATTCGACCGGGACCTCTCCAGGGCGATATGGTTCATCCGTATATTAGGCGTAAGAGAGGTTTAGAACCTGTCGAAAAGATTCATCCAATCCTTGACTCTATCCTTGAAAGAACCTTGGGCGTACCGTTATTTCAAGAGCAAGGGATGAGATTAGCGGTAGATGTCGCAGGGTTTACACCCACCGAGGCAGAGCGATTGCGTAGAGCGATTGGGAGTGCTCGATCCAGAGCAGAGTTTCCTGATTTGCTCAAACAGCTTGAATTGGGTCTATTAGAGCGAGGGATATCACAGCAAGTCAGTGATAAACTGATTCGACATATTGCCGCCTTCTCCACGTACGGCTTTCCGGAGAGCCATAGCACGTCATTTGCTTTGTTGGTGTATGCATCGGCATGGATTAAAAGATTTTATCCAGCCGAGTTTTTGACGGCCTTGCTGAATGCGCAACCTCTTGGGTTTTATACGCCTGATACCCTAATATCTGATGCCCAGCGGCACGGTGTATCGGTGAGAGCCCCCTGTTTAAAATACAGTAGATGGTACACCTATCTTAAGGACGACCAGGTCATGATTGGGCTGAGATGGGTTAGGGGACTCGGTGCACAGGCTCGTACGGTATTAGAGAAAGCTCTTGAACATGGTCCTTTCGATACTTTTGAATCCATTTTTAGGCGATGTGCATTATCGAATGCCACGTGGCTGACTTTGGTGGGAGCAAATGCCTTTCGACAGTTTGTAGGTGGCGATCGTCGACGTGCAGCTTGGTATGTGTTGCGTCATATCAATAATCGCCAACTGAGCTTAGATTTAAGACTCAAAGACGAAGCAGTGGTGACTCTTAAACCGCTGTCAGACTTGAGTAGTGCGGCGTATGATTATGAAAACATGGGATTGACCACGGGTCCGCATCCGATGGCATTGTATCGAAAGTATTTATCAGAAAAGTATGTGTCATCACGAGGCTTATCTGCTTTTCGACATGGTCAATGGGTTCAAGTAGCGGGCGTGGTCATTGCTCGACAGAAGCCTGAAACTGCTAAAGGTTTTTGCTTCATCTCTCTTGAAGATGAATACGGTTTTATAAATATTATCGTTACGCCTCAATGCTATGAGAGGTATTGGCGGATTATTGTTGGTGAAAGACTGCTTACG
>JBMYRY010000382.1:0-3640 GCA_049602795.1 Bradymonadia bacterium | reverse complement strand
TCCACTTCACGAAAGGATGATGCCATGGGGTACACGATTTCCACCGCCATCTTGCCATTGTCCACTGGACACATACGCACTAACGCGAGGGGTTTAAAGCGATTCTCACTGACGAACGTGAAATCACTGTCAAAAATCTCCAAGGCGATTGTTGTATCAACCGAAGGCACACTCACCTTTACCTCAACCTCGGTTCGTCTTACTGTGGAATTAAATAGACCAATAGTTAGGTCATAGGAATGCAATCCCACCAATGCGAATCGACCATCCGGTAAACAGAGTCGATTTTCGAGATTGATAAACTCTAACTCCAGTTCCTCCCCATCCTCTCGAATAACCGAATCCCCCATCCATTCAGCACTATCGTAGGCAGTTGTAAAGATATTGGCAAAGTCATCGATTGGAGAGGATAGAACCACATCGGGATGAAGAACCCACCAGTCAAGATCAACGGTCAAGCTGTCGTCCGGATCGGGATCATCGGGAACAGTAACTTTCGCCTCAAAGCGCAGAGAAGAATTGCGTGAGGTACGGAGCGTCTGACGCTTACCGGCGAGAAGTTCGCACCCGGAGGTGCATGAGCGATTGAGCATCGAATACATGGTCCCGGCCGGTGCATCTTCTTCACATAATTCACCCACGTTCACTTGGGCGTTTCCGCATTGATCCGTCCTGCAGTCTGTAAATGTGCAATCGGGCGAGCAAACCCGCTCTGCAGGGTTTGCCTCACACGCAGGTACGATCTGATCGAAAGAGTCACATTCTTCTGGACCATTCGTCCGCCAGTCACCACAAAAACGAATTGTCCCTACGGTTTCTTGGCAACTCGCATCGCAGACCTGGCATACTTCTCCATACTCACATTCTTCAGTGCGACTATTCCCATCATCGCATCCCTCATAGTCCATTTCGATGCGCTCATTTCCGCAATAGATCGCCTCGGCGGTCCGATACTCTACTGTACACATGCTCGTACACGATGAGCACTCCACGTCGCCGTATTGACACGCTTCGACAACACCGGCGGTATCACACGCTTCGTAAACCAAATCGTGGGCACCATCACCGCAGTAAGAGGTGTCTCCCGTCCCAAGCTCACAAGCATCGGTGCAGATCGCACAAGACATCTCGCCGTACTCACAGTTTCGACCATTATTTATACCATCATCGCAGGATTCTCCTGCCTGAACGACGCCATCACCGCAGCCAACCGTCTGACCCATGATCCACTCGCAGTCAGTGCTGCAGACCATGCATGATTCCTCACCAGCATCGCAGAAATTTGTCTGCTCCTCGCCCGCATCACATTCTTCGAAACCATCATCTGTCTGCCCGTCACCGCAGAATCGTGCTTGACCAGGTTGATTCTCGCATTGGGCATCACACACGACGCAGGCATCTCGACCGTATTCGCACGCCTCCGTCTCAGTGTTGCCATCATCGCATTCTTCTCCTGCGTCTCTAGTGCCATCACCGCAAACCCCGGAATTACCGCCTTGACCACCTTGACCAGCGATGCCGCCTTGGCCAGCGGCTCCACCCTGACCAGCGACTCCACCCTGACCAGCGACTCCGCCTTGACCAGCGACTCCACCCTGACCAGCGACTCCACCCTGACCAGCGGCTCCACCCGTGTTTTCGCATTCAGGTCGATCACAGATCGCACAGTCTGTATACGCCTCTGACACGTTAGTCTCAAACTCACAGACCCCACTCACTGAGATAAAAGTAATCTGTTGGGTCTTGCCATCTGAAGACTCCCGCAATCGACCATCAAGTAACTTAGTCAGACACCCGTTGCGCCCATACGAACACTCATCATCGCTTTTCAGAGAACGGCAAGACGATTGACCCGCTAGTACGAAAAAAGCAAATGCAGTGGACGATTTATCATCAAGAAAAAACTGATTATCAACTTCTGGATTCAGGCGCCATTCACCGTCCCAAACCAACTCCACCTGCTGGGGAGAGCGATCATTTCTCCATGTCAGACAGCCCAAGAAGTCCGTCGGCGGTGGGATAGAAAATGTCTCACGACATGCCTCGACCGCCGAACCAGAGGCAAACAAGCCTTGCTCATTGAGACAGGAAGACAATTCGACATTAAACACTTTCACTGGACGCGAATTCTCGCACGCCATCACGGTGCACAGGAGCATAGAAATCAGCATGGGTAATTTCAGACGCGTCATCATCTCGTGTTTAACCGTCAACAACCTGAAGTGGACTGAGCATACCAAGTCTACGACTGGATGGTCGAGAGGGATCAACAAGAAAGTGTCAGATGAACTGATGAGAACCCTTGCTTTCCATGTCAATGTCCTTGTTCTCTTGTCAGGTCTTCGGTATCTGTAGGCCTATGCTACGCCAGATTCTACCATGTTTGTTGGTGTGTACGACCTCATTCAGTCTCGCTGCAGAGCAGACCCAAACCGAGGCAACCCAACACCCAATCATCAACGGCTCTCGCTCCCCGCGCTCGGTTGGGCTGAAGGCTGGAGAGATTCTATCCATCGGTGCATTGGTGAATTATGACCGCTTAGACAAAGTGTTTTGTACGGGGACAGCCATCACGAATCGAGTCGTGGTTACCGCAGCCCACTGTATCCAGAAGGATACGGGCGTTATGCGAACCGCAGCAGAGATTCAATTCGTTGTCGGTGAAGATCCAGAGATCGATGGAATCGTCTACGACGTCGCCGAAGTAGCCGTGCACCCAAACTACGACTACACCTCAAACGCCCGGCAATTGGAAGACGTTGCTGTGGTCCTCTTAGCATCGGACCTTCCGGATCAATCTCCGGGTATTCTGCCCATTGAATTTAACCGCCATCCTCTCACCGGGCTCGACGCGGACGCATTGGTGAAACGCCGCGTTGAAATTGCTGGATTCGGACGTACCGAAACAGCGCCCGGTGCAACCCAGAAACGCGGACGCTTCTTTACAAGTGTTGAGTTAGCCGATCTCACCGACTTGACGGTAGTGATTGACGGTCAAGGCGTCACCGGGGCATGTGACGGCGATTCAGGTGGTCCCGTGTTGACGCTCAATATGCGCCAAGCGCCTGTAATTTTAGGTGTCCTTCGGGGTGGCTCAGAAACCTGCGTTGGACAAGATCACTACGCCCGCCTAGACCTGCCTCACGTTCGGGACTGGATCGAAGCCTACATCATGCGTACCTGGCCAACCTACCCAGAGGGTTCGGTGTGCGGAAATCTGAGTTACTATGGACGATGCGTAGCTGACTACGTTGAATATTGTGATGAATTCAGCATTGTACGCCAGGATTGCACGGCGGATGGACAGCCAAAAACATGTAGCTTCTTAAACCTCGACATCGGGTATGCATGCCGGCCTGTATCCACCTGCCTCGGTGGTGTCTGTAAGAGCAGATTTGACGGATTCTTACCGCCCGCCCCCCTTGAGATCACAAACGTGGGCGGCTGCTCAACATCGGCTCCCACAAGTCGAATCATCCTTATCCTCGGCTTCTTCGGCGCGTATTTATCTCGTCGTAAACAATGCTGACACAGGTTCAACGGAGGCTCTTAGCTACAGCTAATGTGCCGAATACCACAGTCCGCAGTTCTTCCCCAACCCCGCTACAAGGCGGAAGCATCTCGTCCGTGGTACGGCTTG
>JBMYRY010000381.1:0-3648 GCA_049602795.1 Bradymonadia bacterium | reverse complement strand
ATTTGCCTGGCGGTCAAGAAAGCGATCCCGAACGACCAACGTAACTTCGCCGGTCTCATTTGCCGAGACTTCATCACCATCTATCGACACAACTGCCGAGTCACCGATCAGTTCATATTCACCGCTTCCACCGAAAATGCCTGGCGTAAATACGGCACCCTGAGCCAGAAACACCTGCTCATGCTCCGGAGAAATCCCTTCGTTCTCGGAGACCGTGACCTGAATTAATTCGATTTGTCCGGTGCCAATATCCGTCACTCTCACATCGCGTTGACCGAATGTCTCGCCCGCTATAAAGACCCCTGATTCAGTGAGTGATGAGTCGCTGTCTCCAATCAACTCGAACCGAAACTCACCACTCCCTCCGTCAACCTCGAACGTGAAGATCTCCCCCGGTTTAAGTTCTGGCGCTCGCGGTCGTACATCCATTGGCAGCACGACATTGAGCTCGAGGGTTGCGGTGCCATCACAGCCGAGGTCGCGCATCTCAATGACGTCAGTCACCCCGTCTACATCGCCAGCTAGATAAACACCGGTTTCCGGATTGATCGTACCATTAGAACGGTTCTCGATGAGTTCAAAAGTCCATAGCCCTGTACCTCCCGATGGACTAACTCTAATCAAATCGAACGAACGAACGGATGTACTACTCGCAGTGAGTTCGAGAGCCGGTTCGCAAGCTGTCAGTCCCGCATCATTCGCTACCGTTACATCAGGCGTTGGCAAGCTCACATCAACGGCACTATCCAGGGCCAAATCTGCTTCCACCATCGCATCTAATTCGGCATCCGCAATATCCATGCTCGCCTCGGTACTCGAGCCACCACAACCAGTCATCACGAAAATCGATATGAACAAAAGGTTAATGTGCTTCAATGCGTCCCCCAAATCTGGTCAAATTTCTCATCAATCATGATACGTTACCTGTGGGGGTGATGAAATGTCGACATGTTTCCAACGATTTGCCGTATCTACGGTACTCGCGCTGCATCTTCTACTCGTTGTGGCATGCACAGATAATGCGAAAGATTCAACTCATAACGCACTCAATGATGTCGGGATAACGCCCGACATTCAAACAAGTACACCAGACATAGGCATTCCCAGTTTTAGCTTGAGAGAGTCCACCTCAACCACATCAGAAGTGATGGCAATCGACGCCGACGCAGTAACGGCATATTGGTGTCTCGCTGATGACTCTATTTTATTTCTATCTGACACATCTTTGATTCACCTGAGAGACGGCACCTCCGCAGCCTTGGAGACCCCCACATTTCAGATTCTGGATGCAGTCATCGCAGACGACCAGATCATTGTAACCGACGGCGAGTTCATCTATGTGCTCGTAGACCGTTCGTTTGAGATCTCGCCGCTCAGTGGCGTATTCGCCGCCCCAATTCGTCTCAAAGCACTCGACTCAACGAGTTTTTGGCTCTCTGACCGAACAGGGCTCTACAGATGGCGAGACTCCGCCGTACTCCGTATGGAAACAGGGATCCGATTCAACGATCCATCATTAGCGTGGAGTCGAAAACAGGCTGGCACCGACGAGCTCTTGATTTGGCAAGGTCTCACTGCAGATCATGTACGCGTCCGTGACACCGTGCTCGAAGAAACAACATATGCGTTTGCCACCTATCCTCTCCAGGTTGGACTGAATCAACACGGTATCTGGAGTTTAGACGAGCAACGTCTATTTTTACTCGACGAGTCGACCACATGGCAGTTTACTGATCTGCCCGATCGCGCAACGGGACTATACACAGACGGTCAGGCTGAAACACTGTACATAACAACAGAAGGCACCTTGTTGCAGATCACCCAATTCGAGTTCTCGTCTCACCCCCCGGTCACGGACTGGACTGCGCTCAATGTTCAGCCTGATGGTCGTCTATTGGGATTGGTTGACGGAACATTGTTGAGGCTCGCAACGGCACTGCAAGTCAATATTTTGGGGGGAATGAATGGACCCATGATCGGTGAAACGACATTCCTGGCCGATTGGGGGGAAACCGGCGAACTATCAGAAATCACCTGGTATCTTGATGGACAAGCTCAACCCACAAATGGTCAAGAACTGACCGTTAACCCAGCGGAACTTAACACTGAACAGCATACGCTGAGCGTTGAAATCAACCTAACAGATGGTCGAAGTGCTTCCACCGAGATTACATTCGAGGGCCCACCTTCCTGGGCAACGCACATCGCACCAATCGCCCAGGAGCGTTGCATCAATTGCCATGATCTCGGGGCTCAAACGGAACTCGTGTCACATTTAGATTGGATCGAGGAATACGAATCAATACAATACAATGTGGAGACGGAACGAATGCCACTCACGCCCGATAAACTCACCTCGATACAGGTCGAGTTGATTCGCGGCTGGATGCTCGCATCGTTCCCATTGGGGGAAGATGAATGAAACATATCTGGAAAACCATTTTGGTCTCATGCCTGATGTTCGGTCACGCTGCATCAGCAGAGGAGAGCAATAGCTTACTGGCCTGCGAAGAACCGACAGAGTTCCTCTCACCAATGCGATATTTGAGGGCCCTCACGTTTGACCTTGCCGGTCGAGCACCCGACGAGAACGAAATCTCAACGGTGAGTTCAGCAGGTGAAGTGCCGGAAGCGCTCATCGACGCATTGCTCGCCGACCGTCAATTCGCTGAGCAGGCTGCTCGATTTCATCGTTCGTTCCTCTGGAACAATCTGAGTACCGTGAGGCTGGTCAATGCAAACTTTCGGCTTCAAAGGGCCTCGGGTCAACTCCATTGGCGGCGCAATCCGGCGCGAATATACCGTGGAGATAACATCCCGTGCCTAGACCAACCGGCGCAATTCGATCAAAACGGCAATATTATGCCGATCTCTGGCACCCAAGAAGGATACGTCCTCGTCCAACCGTATTGGTTACCAGAAGGTGAAACGATCAAGGTCTGTGCGTACGACGCTCAGACACAAGTGGAGTCCTCTTCTGGCGTTGTTTGCAATACCAGAGGGGGCGCTAATCAAGCCTCTTGCGGCTGCGGTCCTAACCTCCGATGGTGCTCATTGGGTGGCTCAGGCGAACGGGCGATCACCGATGCAATGAGCGAGTCAATGGAGCAGTTCATCCTCTCCGTTTTCGAGCGAAATGAGCCTTACTCAACGCTCTTTGATTCCAGACGAGCCTTCATCAATGGCCCCTTGAGTTTCTTCTACAGGAACTGGTTAGACATTGCGGCCGGCATTGCTTACCGACCATTAGCAATCAACCCCGAACAAACCCCTCAGCTTGATTTTCTGAACGAAGAATGGGTTGAGTATACGCTCCCGGAAACGCACGCGGGTCTGCTAACACACCCAGCATTTCTCCTGCGCTTTCAAACCAATAGAGCACGTGCAAATCGCTTCTACGACGCTTTTTTGTGCAACGGATTCCAAGCGCCAGATTCAGGATTACCCGTCGCAGATGATGGGAATGCGCTGAACCCAAATCTACAAGAGCGAACCGGCTGCGAATATTGTCACGCCCGCTTGGAGCCAGCGGCGGCACACTGGGGTCGTTGGACAGAGCAAGGCATTGGCTTTCTGGACGAGGACCGATTTCCGGCCACGCGCGAAGACTGTCTGCGTTGTGCACTCACCAACCAAGGGTGCAGTGCA
>JBMYRY010000380.1:0-3651 GCA_049602795.1 Bradymonadia bacterium | reverse complement strand
AAAATATCGAGGCATCGGTTCGATCCGCCTTGGCTCTGGAATGGCCCGGAGAAGTGGAGATAATCGTCGTTGACGACCGCTCAAGTGATCGCACGCCAGAGATCCTAAAGAGATTACAATGCGAAGATTCGCGACTCAGAATTATTGAAGGTCGGGAACCACCAGCTGGGTGGCTTGGAAAGCCGCATGCCCTACACCTAGCACAAGGACATGCCACCGGTACTTGTCTTCTATTTGTAGATGCCGATGTTGCTTTATCCAAAAGAGGTCCGTTAAAGACCTGGCAACGTATGGTTGAGCACGAAGCTGATGTCTCTAGCGTCCTCGGACGTCTCGAAACCGCTTCGTTCTTCGAACATATTATTCAGCCCCGATTGGGTGCTTTGCTCGCTGGTGGCAATCCGCTCAATGCTGTTAATGATCCTGACGACGAACGCGTGCTAGCCAATGGGCAGTTCATCTTGTTCACGCGAGATGCCTACACTAAGGTTGGTGGACACGAAGCAATTCGCGATAGCGTTTTAGACGATGTCGACATCGCCACTCGAACCCAGAAACTCGGATTAAAATACTGCCTATTCTACGGTCAAACCGTTTTCTCATGCAGAATGTATCGGGGTCTCGGGGAAATATGGTCAGGCTGGTCCAAGAACCTCTTTCCGGGTATGAGGTATAGCCTTGTCGGCACGCTCATCCTAGCCCTCCTAATTATGTGCTGGTGTTGTCTGCCTTTTGCAGCACTTGGCTATATCGTTGCGACAAACTCCGTCAACTTCACAGATCCCTTATCTGTACTTTTGCTTGGAAATGTCGTGTTAATTCTAGCAACCGACGCGTTCGGTCATCTGGTCCGAGGGTACAGGTGGTACTACTTCTGGACATTTCCATTCGCAATGCTCATGATCTGTTTGTTGTTCCTGAACAGTGCTTTCCGCATCACCTTTGGGCTAGGCGCTCAATGGAAAGGGCGTACCGTTGAAACGAAGAAGCAGCGAAAAGAGCGACTGTTGCGACAAGATTCTGAAGGCAACTCGTAGTTGTCCTTGAAGAGAGAGAAAGACAGCAATATGGTGAACAAATGCGCTGGTTGTTTCTAGACCGAATTAATACGCTTGAGGTTGGTTCACGCGCCGAGGGGCACAAATGCGTCACCGCATCTGAGCCGTACTTCGCGGACCATTTCCCAAGCTTTCCCGTCGTACCGGGCGTCCTGCAAATTGAGGCCCTAGCTCAATTGTCAGGCAAACTCATTGAGGTCTCTGTTTTCGAGACACACAATCGCTGGGTTTGGCCGATTTTGAGTATGGTAAGAAAGGCGAAGTTTCGGCGATTCGTTCGTCCCGGTGATGTGTTAACGCTTCAAACAACAATCAAGACGTTGAGAGGAGAATCAGCACTGGTATCAGTTGTCGGCTCGGTTGATGGACACAAAACCTGCGAAGCAGAACTCTTGTTCGTGTTCAATCCGGATGATCTCGAGTCCGATGAATCACAACTTCTTTTAGAAAAGTTGGAGCGAGAAAATCTAAAGAATCTCTGGGCGGGCTACGATGTTTGGGCTAACCAAAACCCGAAGGCAGAAGAGTGAAGCAGGATAAGGTAGTCATAACGGGTTCCGGCTGTGTAACACCGCTCGGTGGAAGTGTCGACGAAACCTGGGCGAGTCTGATGGAAGGCAAAAACGCCATTGGCCCGATTGAAAAATTTGATGCACGCACCTATCCAACAACCTTCGCGGCTGAAATTAAGGGGTTTAAATCGCCCTCACTACCACACCGTCTGGAACGATGGGCAGACCTGAAGACACGTTATGCCCTTAGTGCCGTAAAGGAAGCTTTAGCACAGTCTAACCTCAATGCTGCACAGCTGCGCAGTGAGCGCATAGGGGTATCAATCGGCTCCGAGGTAAGTCGCCCCCCGCTCCAGGAAATTGCTGAGCGATTTGCTCTAATCGAAGCCGGTGAAACCACGAAAGCTTTTCGAATGACCCGTCCATCGGAGTTTGTTTCACGCAGTTCATTTTTCCCCGCAACGGCTATCGCTCAATATGTTGGATGCCGAGGTCCCCTGTTGACAACGAGTACCGCGTGTACGAGTTCGGCTCAGTCCATTGGTGATGCATTACGCGTTATCAGACGAGGCGAAGCCGACGTAATGATTGCGGGCGGTACCGACAGCCTCATTGAAGAATTAATGGTTATGGGGTTTTCACTCCTCGGAGCGCTGTCAACACGGAACGATGATCCAGAAACCGCGTGCCGCCCTTTTGACCGTACTCGAGATGGTTTCGTACTTGGGGAAGGCGCCGGCTTTATTGTCCTGGAGTCAGAAGCACATGCCCGTGAACGTGGTGCAAAAATCCTCGGCGAATTAAGAGGCTTTGGTGCATCAGCTAATGCATGGCGAGTAACAGATAGCCCACCCGATGGACGGGGTGCCTGTTCGTCCATGCGCGCGGCGATTGAAGATGCTGGTGTTAGCTCGGACTCAATTTCGTACATTAACGCGCACGGTACGAGCACCCAGCAAAACGATCAATCGGAGACCGCAGCCATCAAAGCCTTGTTCGGAGAGCACGCCTCAAAGTTGGCCATCTCATCCACGAAGTCCATGATGGGGCATCTGGTGGCGGCCTGCGGTGCTGTGGAGTTGATCGTGTGTCTAAAGGCGTGTATGGAGAATCGCGTGCCGCCCACCATCAACTATCAAACGTCCGATCCAATGTGTGATCTCGACTTTGTCCCCAACCAGTCTCGTGCCATAACCGTAGACATGGCAATGAGTAATGCCTTCGGTTTTGGCGGTAGCAACGGCAGTCTGCTCGTCAGCAAGTATCAGCGATGACCGCGATTGTTATTACAGGTATAGGGCTTATTTCACCCGCTGGGCTGTCCCTCGAAGCCTCTCGATCCGCAGCTTTCCCACTCAAGCCTAGTGAGGACACCACAGCGTTTCCACCACACCCGGACCTACCGCGCGTTACGCCAGTAACAGACCAATTTTCTCTTAAAGGCATCGTAAAAAAGCGTAAAACGATTAAGCTCATGGCGCGGGCAAATCAATTTGCGGTGGCCGCGACCGATGAAGCAATTAAAACTGCTGAATTACCTGCTTCTCTCCTGAGTTCTGCAGGGATGTTCATGGCAATCGGACGCGAACCCTCTGACCTCAATGCTCTGCTCCCAAGCGTCATGAACAGCACTACAAATGGACAGATCGACCTCAACACTCTATTTACGGAAGGCGTAAACTGGATTAATCCCCTATCGTCCCTCAAAACCTTACCAAACATGAGCCTAGCCCATGCTGCGATTCATGTCGGACTGATGGGACCGAATATGGCACTGTATGGTCCCGACGCATTCTCCAAGTGCATTGAATCAGCACGAACAGCTCTTGACCAAAGACGCTGCGAGATCGCATTCGTCGGTGGCGCTGATTCGTGCACGTCTTTATTTGATAGACTTGCCCTTGCTCGAGAGTTCCCGACTGAGGTTGCGGGAGAGGGCGCGGCGATGTTCATTTTGGAAACTCGAGACAGCGCCTCGCGTCGTGGGGCGAAGATCTTCGCTGAACTAGATGCTATATACAACAATGATGGCGTAATGCGATTTGGCTACTGTGGTGCTGCTACACAGCCCATGTCAGTTG
>JBMYRY010000379.1:0-3657 GCA_049602795.1 Bradymonadia bacterium | reverse complement strand
TCTTTACAACAAAGCACTCTGGCACCGGTTTGGGTTTACCAATTAGTCAACGGTTACTCGCTCACCATGGTTCCAAAATTAATGTGTTTACCCAATTGGGCAAAGGAACTCGTATGTCTTTCGATCTCTTCCTCTATGATGATGGTGTTCGACTTACCTCAGAGAACAAATTACTACCTCCAACATGGCTAGACACATGATTCGTATTATTGCCGGACGCTATCGAGGTTCAAAAATAGACGTGGCTGATCTCGTTGACCTACGTCCCACGAGTGATCGAACTCGAAGTGCATTGTTTAACCTACTTACTCATCGGCTATCTAGAGATTGGTCAGATCTGAGAATACTAGATGCATTCGCAGGCTCTGGTGCATTGGGGTTTGAGGCCTTAAGCCGAGGAGCAATTGCGGTAACATTCGTAGAATCAAACCAGAAAGCGGTCAAAACACTTCACCGCAACAACAGTAAGCTGAAGGCTTCGACGACAATTATACACGGTGACAGCTACACAGTCCTGAACACGCCCGGTGAGGTTTTTGACCTTGTTTTTCTCGACCCGCCGTTCAACTCAACCAACTTTGATCAACTTCTAAAGACACTGGCTAAATCTCAGAGGCTAGCTGAGGACTGTTTAATTTCGCTCGAACATCCATCTGAAATCGATGTACAAGTACCGAGAGAGTTTGCGGTACTAGTCGATCGGGCTTACGGTAGATCAAACATCTTAATTTTGGAGCATCGAGGCTAATTTAATGAAAACAGCACTCTATCCCGGTACATTCGACCCAATCACCTTGGGACATGTGGACATCGTCCATAGAGGACTGGAGATCTTCGACACCATCGAGATCGCCGTTGCCGTAAATATGAAAAAAACGCCTTCATTTTCGGATGAAGAACGCGTCACAATGATCCGAGAGACGTTTGCCCATGAGCCCAGAATCCGTGTGACCCAATTCCAAGGTCTGTTGGTGGACTATGCGCGACAACAAAACATCAAGACGGTATTGAGAGGTCTCCGGGCCATGAGCGATTTCGAGTACGAGTTCCAAATGGCCTCAATGAATAGACGCTTGACCGATCAAGTCGACTTCACTTTCCTCATGACCAGTGAGGAACACTTTTTTGTGTCATCAAGTCTTGTGAAAGAAGTCGCATCTAATGGAGGCGACATTGCGGGACTTGTACCGACACCTGTTTACAAACGGTATGGGCATAGCGAATAACGGAGAATACGTACCATGAGCCTTCGCGGGGAACGCTATCGACCGTCAATCTTCCTCATTGCCTGCACGGTGCTCAATGCATGCATTGTCGGTATGCCAGTCGAGGAAACGCTCACCTTGGATAATCTAGCCCCGCAGGTTAGTCTAGATGAAGTTAATCCGCCCATCGACGCAGTGATTGAATTTCGGGCTGGGGTTGACGAAGCAATTACTTTTCACACCGGTAAAATTCTGGACCCCAACCCGGGAGATCGCCTTTATTGGCGTTGGTTTTTAAACTATCGAGCCTCGACCTTTAATGCACCTATCGAACTCAGTTCCGGCTTAGGTACGTTCCCTGACGACCTCCCTGCTGAGGGCATTGTTCGGACGCTCAGCCCATGTAGTGAACCCATTTATTCCCTCGTGGGTAGCGATACGCTTCACCGGCTTGAGCTATTGATCACCGACCGACCATTTAAAGGACCCTCAGCCAACGACTCCCGACCCAATCAAATGCTTGGTGAAAATGGCACATCCGAAAAACTCGTCTGGTATTTCCGGTTCGATCGAACGGAATGCCCGTGATGAAGAATCTCTCATTTTTGGGGTCGGTCACCGTCGTATTCTGGGGCTGCATACTCAGTTTCGACCATCAAGAACAAGCCACAACGACCGTACCCGGCTGCCAAGCAAGCAATCAATGTCCCAGCATCGCCCGTTGCACCCTAGGCGCTTGTACGGTGCCGGCAACATCGGAAGACCTCTATCGACTTCGACTCATACCAGGCAATGAAAGTAATTTCGAAACACTCGATATTATTGATGTGAGAGTTTCTGCCACCGGCATTCAAGAGTTGGGAACCGTGCGCGTCCCAGCCCCGATCAAAACCAGCGGCACCGTTAGAGCAGGCGATGAAAACGTAGAGGCAGACGTCATCGCCATCTCCGATAATGAAACAAGTGCACCGATTCGCATCGAGGCAACCACCTCCAGACAAGGTAATATTTCCACGTTTCAGATCACTTTGCCTTCACAATTGCAAACGATGTCTGGAACCACTCGCCCACTCTTTTTTGACCTCCTGATATTGCCTCGCCAGAAGGACCAGATGCCTCCCTCTGTAGTAAGCGCAGTCCAGGCAACCGCGCTCACTCCGCCCTATTTCGTGGAGTTGCCGTCAATCGAAGAAGCGTTCACCATTCGTGGACGAGTTCTCTTCGATGCCCAAGACCGACTGCCGGTAAGTGGACTGAACGTCATGTTGATCGGTGACAATGATCGCCGATTATCCACGTTGTCCGCAACAGATGCTCAGGGAAGGTTCGAATTGAAGCTCTGGTCCGATGATGTCGAGCGTGTTCGAACTCTGATTTTTCAGTCGCCATCCCAGAACTTTCCGCGCATGGAAATATCGGTAACGCTTTCGCCCGATGTACCGCTACAGTTCATTGATGACAAGTTCCTCAATATTCCTGGTCAATTTATCGATTGGCGAGCCTCAGTCTTTGGTAACGCCGGATTACCAAACGCTGCAGTCAGTGCTCTAAGCGACCTAAATGATGGCTTCATCTACACTTCGATTGGCGCTTCAGATGCCGATGGTAGTTTTCAGATGCGCCTCATACCTGGCGCGTACCTATTTCAAGTGATTCCCCCAATAGAATCTCCATTCGGAATGCTCCGAACGTACGTTGATGTGTCCTCAGACGATGATCCCGTTCTCAGACCGCCGCTTAAAACCAGCTTCGCTGGGTTAATCAAGAACAGCGACGGTACCCCATTAGAAAACACAACCGTGAAAGCGGTCTTACTAAACCCGAGCTTTAACGATGTTAATCTTCAAGACCAAAGACTTTTATTTGGCGACCGGGTTACCTACGCGAACAGTGACGAACGGGGCTTCTTTGAAATGCCCTTAGAACCAGGGGAATATCGTTTTACTCTTTCCCCACCAATAGATACTGGTTTACCTCCATTTAGCACATCGGTGATCTGTCCTCAGACAACTGGTACACTTGTGCGAACAGACTTCGTCGCCCCGGCGTCAAACCTCCTCACCTTTCGGCTAGTGGACACCTCCGACCTCCCTATATCAAGGGAACTCGTTGAACTCTGGAATCAAAGTACTCAAACCAAAATAGCCACCGCACGGTCGAACGATAATGGTTACGTTTTGTTACGTTTTCCGGCATCGGTGAGTGCCCAGTGATAGGTCGAGCATCCCTACTCTGCTGTTTCCTGACACCACTTTTGGCTTGCGGACCATCGAGCCCGGTCACAAAACCCGATGTAATCCCTCAATCCCGATCTTCATCGATACCAAAGAACCTGAAGGTGGGTTCCCAAACCTCCGCACCCGAAGTAAACTGTCTCGCTCAAGAGGCAACTCGCTACTATGAAACTCATGGAATGCTGTTTGGGGATTTCGACTTCCTGAGAGCTGCAGGC
>JBMYRY010000378.1:0-3660 GCA_049602795.1 Bradymonadia bacterium | reverse complement strand
ATCAAGTGCCGATTCATCGACTCCATTACACACTTCCGCGCCAGGCATCCCGGCTTGCGCAGCACAGTCCACTTCACCGGTTTCGGTGCAGGTTGTCACACCCTGAACAAAGCATGCGCCCATCCCGCGCTCACAGGCTACGCCGAGGCCTAACCCCTCATCCGTTGAACCGTCACAATCATCATCTGCGGCATTGCACGTTTCCTCTCGCGTCGCTGGCGCGATCGTAGGTACGCAAAGGAGTTCATTACGCCCATTAATGCCCTCGCCGCATTCATAGAATCCAGCACTGCATGCACCTGGATAGCTCGTGGTACATGGCGTCCCACTATCAGACACCATTTCGTCCACTTCGCCATCACAATCATCATCGAGGTCATTACACCGTTCGCTGGTAGGGCTAAAGTTCGGCACACATGTCACAGCACCATCCGAGCACAATTCCACGCCTTGCGCGCATAATCCAAGCGCCTCTTCTATCGTGCAGGGCATTCCTTCTTCACCCGCAACTTGGTCATCAATAATGCCATCACAGTCATTATCCAAACCATCACAAACCTCCGCATTCGGCATTTGGGTCATTTCACACGTTAATGTTCCATTGGCGCAAATCAAGGTCCCCTGTTCACATTCACCTTGCGCATCATCAACGACGCACTCTCCCCCGCTCGTCATCTCATCTACAAGCCCATCACAATCATTGTCCTGACCATCACAGGTCTCCGTCTCACATTGGCTTTGGTCCACCTCGGAACCGGCATCAATATCGGCAGCCGAGGCATCAGGTACCAGCTCGGCTGCGTCCAGCGTCGGCGCACTACCATCCAATTCAGGCATCGGTGTCTCACTCGGGGTATCGGACTTACATCCAATGGCGAAAAAGCCTAAACAAAGCAAACTAAAGCACAATCTTTGCATTTTCTTCCCCTCAACTGCGATGCTAAGATATTGTTTCATCAAGAGAACACGCCACCCAAGATTAAAGATTGGAATGAGGCCAGGTATGAACGTAGCGCAGCATCAGGTGTCCACGCTAGTGTCAATCGGTGTATTGCTGTTATTCTGCGCTAGTTGCGCGGAAAGTACTTATCCAGAAAGCACGGCGCAGTTGGACAGTACCACCCAGCCAATGAATTCAAATCCTGACCAGTCAATGGGCAACACACAGGCAGATGACGGACGCCCCGATGCCAGTACAGACCTATATATTCCGCCTCCACCGGTGGATATGGACATGCTTGAGCCCGAAGAAGTGGAATTTACTCTACGCAGGTGTGTCGAACGCATGCTCAACTACCTACGTGGCAGTTGGGCTGAAGCCGGTTGCGACACCTACACCATGGAGCAACGCTCAGAGCCCGCAGGTCCTTATGCCATGGAACCTGTCACAGCAAGCTGTATGAAGCTTGAATGCACGGGGCAGCCTTTGGAAGGTCACAATGGTATTATTGCTCGGCGAAGCTGTCGCGACATCGACGACATCATCGCAACATTGACCCTTGCAGAGCAGGATGTTGATTCGGGTATTTGTGGCACCCCCACCTTCAAGTTGAAGGTCCTAACTCTTGACCAGTGGAGCGGTCCCGAACCATGCGATGCACTCGTGTGTGGACTTGAGCCAGATGGAAATGTCATTGCCATTGATCAACGAAATTAGAACGACTTGAAAACCTGATCGGTGGTTTTGAAACTCTTAAACTCAAGAAAATTGCCGGATGGGTCTCGAATAAACATTGTCCACTGCTCTCCCGGCTGCCCTTCAAACCGCACACGCGGCGGCAAATCGAATTGCACGTGATGTGACGTAAGCCGATCTCGGAGTGCACACCACTCATCGAAGGGGAGAATCGCTCCAAAATGTGGAATCGGAACGCCATCACCATCAACAGCGGTACGCGTAAACGTGTTTTGGTTCGCTTCTGTAAGGTGAGCTGAAATTTGGTGCCCAAAGAAGTCAAAATCAATCCAGCGTTCAGCCTCTCGCCCCTGTGGACATCCCAAGACATCTCGATAGAAACGCCGGGTTTCTTCAAGTCCGGTAACGAGGAAGGCTAGGTGAAACGGTCGATTAGACACATTTACCTCCCGACCTCGGCTGCCATTTTTCGATACTGTCTTGCCATATCCCATACTCAGCATCCGATGGCATTCGCCAATCACCTCTCGGGCTGAGACCGACACCAAGGACCTTAGGCGCATCCGGTGTACATGAGCGTTTAAACTGCTGAGTAAAGAATCGCCTAACAAAGGTCACTGCGTACCCACGTAAGGCTTCTGCATCAAATTCAGGCTCAAATACCAGCAATGCCAGATCCAAAATCTCATCAAATCGTCGACCATGCACATGAAAATGATAGAGCATGAAGTCATGAACGACATACGGACCAATTACATCTTCTGTGAACTGTGCCACATCACCCTGCGCATCTGGGGGAAGCAACTCGGGAGAAATCGGCGTATCAAGGACGGCAGATAATGCGATCTTCAACTCACTATATCTGTCTTCACTCCAACGTGCTGCTCGGTGGGTAACCACCCATCGCATGACCTCCTGAATCAATGATTTAGGGACACCTGCGTTTACATCATACATCGCAATTTGATCACCAGCATAGGTTGACCACCCAAGTGCCTTCTCGCTCAAATCACCGGTTCCAATCACGATCCCACCAACCTGGTTCGCCTTTGTCATGAGCAATAAAGTTCGAAGGCGCGCTTGGACATTTTCGAAGGTCGTATCGCCTAAAGCAGGCACAGATCTTAGCGCTGAAATCACATCATCCATCGTCGCATCCGGTTTTGTGATCACAGCATGTTCGACATCTTTCAATACCGAAGTCGCTAACGTGGAGATCGGCAAAAGCTCAAGCGATACCCCCAGCGAGGCTGCTAACGACTTTCCATTGTTCTTGGTCCCCTCGCTACTCCCGAATCCCGGCATACTGATGCACACGAGATCCGATAATGGCTGACCGCAAATTCGTAATGCCTCTACGCAGACTAAGGCTGCATGACTGGAATCAATTCCTCCCGACAACCCCAAGACCAATTTAGGCTTTCCAATGGTCTGCATGCGGGTGGCAAGGGCATTGCTTTGAATCTCGAACACTTCCCAATTTCGCTCTGCTAACTGCCTGGGATCACTTGAGACAAACGGCCGCTGGCGGTAGCTACGATGCGGGGGCCACGACGAGACCGGCGCAGACCAATCTACCCATCTAACTGCAACCCGCTCTCCATCTCCAAACACCTGATTTTTGCGTCTCTCACTCAGCAATGACGTCAAATCGATGTCGGTGAAAATAAGCTGCGCACTACGGTCGAATCGAGTCGACTCCACAAGGATATCGCTCCGCTCGCAAATGAAAGCATCTGCATCAAAAGCTAAATCCGTGCTCGACTCTGTAGGACCAGCAGCGACGTAAACGTAGGCACCAACACCGCGCGTCGCTGAGGCGCGCGCTAATAGTCTTCTCGTCTCTGCCTTGCCAACCAAAAAGTTCGATGCAGATAAGTTAAATACCGATATCGCACCTTCCTGATACAAGAAACTAGAAGGGGCTTTTGAATGCCAGAGGTCTTCGCAAATCTCGATACCAAACCGTGCGCCCACAACACGAGGGTCTGAAAAAACAAGGTCGGCACCAAATGGAATGGACA
>JBMYRY010000377.1:0-3660 GCA_049602795.1 Bradymonadia bacterium | reverse complement strand
GCACAGCCTCGGTGAGTCACCACTCGGATTCATAGGTAGGGAAGGTCTCAATGTCTATCGACACCTCGAATCGGGGGTATTGAGAAAGCTGGTGAAGCAACGTCCGTACGGATTAATCGCGTGTTCCAGTGACGTTCTCACTGGGTGGTGGACGCGAACCACGGTACGGCATTTCACGACGATCATCTGGCTAGAAACAGCACTACCTCGGTTGCTAGATAATGCCCGCAAAGACCAACGAGTCTACCCCGGACTTCCCGCGTACATTCTCCCCGAAGTCATGACCGAACACTGTCGTACGAGCTGGCAGGGAGAGCAAGCGGATATTCGGATAGACGTAAACACGAGTACGCCCTCCACTCTAGCCCTTCAGTTGATGAAGAAGCTGCACTGGCAACCGCCTCAAATAGATGCTCACGCCAGGTGAGACGTCCATTGGTAGGCGTGCCCTACAGGCAAGCCACGCTCTGCTCTCAAAAAGCCCAAGAATGGATTGGTCATCAACTCAGTTTCGAGTGTGGTCATTGGTCCGTGACCACTATGAACTCGAAGGTGAAGGGGCAAGTTAAAGAGACGCCTTAGGCTGTCCACCATGAGTTTCGGGTCGCTCATTGGAAAATCGGTGCGCCCAATACTACCCGCGAATACGGTATCTCCAACGATGATGTCTCGTTCATCGTACCAGCAACCTTGCCCGGGCGTATGCCCCGGTGTGGAGATAAATTTCAGGGTTGTCGATCCAAGCTTTACTTCGTCTCCGTCAGCAACCTCATGGTCTATTCTCCCGCAGGGACGATTCAAGTGCGGCATACCAAACATTGTGCCTTGGATTGGCAGGGTTTCAAATAGAGGTCGATCGGCACCCGGCATGTAGGTTGGAACGTCATACACCTCTTGGAGATAGGACAAGGCCCCCGCATGGTCCAAGTGCGTATGGGTCAATAGAATCATCTTGATATTCGGCGGCGACTCCAACCGCTGTAAGTGTTCCACTAGCTCGCGAGTTTCACCGGTGTCAACGATGGCAGATTCGCCCGTTTCTTCATCGGTTAAGAGGTATGTATTGACCTGAAAATTACCAACCGTAAAGACATCGACCTTCATGGACATTCTCCGTAACAAAAAGTGCAGTATCGTTATCACAGAAAGAGACGATGCCGGGAATTTTGTCGGTCAATTCACCCGCAACAATCTTCTTCAACCTCCGTCAAATATCACTTACTGTACACCTTTGGTTCAATCAGTTCGGATGAATGAATGAATATCAACCCCTATCTTATCCTATTGATTCTGTGTCAGTCTGTCACGGCATCTGCATCACCAGTACAGTCCTCTGAAAGTGAAAAACTCATTCGCGATGTAGATCATCTCGTCCAAGTTGCCGAGCAAACGAATTGGCATATCGACTCCGAGGAAATCAAGAGCTTGCGGACAGATATTCTTCTGATAATTTGCCCTGCAAGTGATGCCCTTCGAGAAGAAAGTCTGCGCATTCTCAACGAGAGAGTTGCGCAACATAGTGATTTGAAGGAGCAATATGCGCTTGCCAACCAAGAACTCGCCGCCATTAGATTGCCCTTAAGACAGCATCGATCACTCTTGTTGTTTAAATCGGGGCTCGACCGCGCGAAAGAAGATTGCCCATTCTGGATGGCCCAAGCGTCTCCGTACACAGAACGTCACCGCCCAACTGAACAGTTCCTGCTCGGGTTTGACGGAGGTGGCATGTTTAACGTGACGCCGAATAGTAAACCACTACGATTCGGATTTGGTGGCTCGAGTCGGCTGTCCATAGGATACGGCACGTCTCACAATACCGTCTGGCGATTCGGACTGGAATTCGGTGGCGCTGGGTTGCTGGACAAAGAAATCGAAGTTGACGAGGTGGATGTACAGTTTTTTGCAGGACTCCCCATTGCATTCCGGTATCTCTGGCAAATCTGGTTTGTGGAAACTGACCTCGGACCAATTGCCCTTGGCTTACCTTGGAAGCAAAAACCCGACGTCGGGGGACGAGTCTCAGCGATGTTTGGTTTTGCCTCACCTAAGATCTCTAAAGTACAACCCTGGGCAGGACTCAGATTCAGTACGGATTATCTTCCCTCACTGGGGATAGATAATGGTCTGGTCCTCCGAACGGGGATTCGGTTCGGGATTGACTATCGATAGACAATCAAGACCGAGTTTATCTCACTGTTTGGCTGATGGATAAGTGTCAAGACCCTTTGCACTGGATGATATGCCCGGTGACAAGTTCGCTACAGTTACTGCACATGGGTTGTCTTCTGAAGCTGTATTCGGTTACTTCGTAGCACTATGCGAGTAATTAGTTTGGTCTTTCTATTGTTCATAAGCTGTGGACAACCTCCGGCTCTCGACATGTGTAATGATGGTGCCTTACCCGGGCGCGCCAATCAGCTCGCCGAGATATTGCGAGCCGACAATCACTACTTCTACACTCAGAATCCAGCCGGTGTTCAAGAGAAGTTTAGTCGACTTGCTGCAGATACGTTCGATTGGATGAGGGGAACCGCAGCCCTTTGGTACTATGACTTACAATATGTCGGTCAAAGACGTTTGTCCCTGTCAGTGCCAGCAACTCTCGCTCAACGGACCACGCTTCTAATTGGTGATCCCCATCCAGAGAACTTGTCAACTGCGTTCGCAGTCAGCAATACACTGTTAGACGAAGACCCGTCTTTGGCAATGGAATGGATAGACCTCGATAACGCAACTGCGGGTCCTTTTCATTTCGACCTTCGACGCGCAATGAGTAGTCTGGTGCTATTTGCGCGTACTCAATCGACATGCCCGTCCGACTGCGTTTCGCGATTAGCATCTCATTTAATCGAGAGTTATCGAGATACCTTATTCTCGATTGAGCGCGCAAATCGCATACCGCAGCCCCCGGATTCAGAACTAGTTCGCATGCGCCTCAGGGCCGCACGAACAAATGGGGCAAATCGAAAAAAGTTTCTTAAACATACCGTCGAAAGCGAGGGTAAGGTTTCGTTACGTCTTACGACTAATGCCACAAACACCGAAAAGAGGCTTGTGGCACTCAAAGCATCCGAGCGTCTTGAGGTGATTCAACTGGTCCGAGAACTATCACGCTCTGATCCATCCGTAATACTCCTCGACGCCGCTCGTAGGGTTGGTCAGGGCATTTCATCTCTTCCGGCAACTCGTTTCATTCTCCTCGTTCAGACCGAACTCAGTCGAAACCCCGTCCTCATCAATGCGCGCGAAGTGTTTGATCCACCAATGATTAGAACAACAATGACTGGAGAGCAAACTGGCAGTCGAAACAATGCAGAGAGACTTGAGCTCGCGAGTACTAGACTTTGGTCATGGAGATATGCTGACCCGTATTCACATTCAATTCAGCTTGGTCACAAGACCTTCAAGACCCTTACTTGGTCCAGTTATTTTACTGCTTTCGACCATGAAGAATTCAGTCCAGTCGTCCAGGCAGACCTAGACGACCTAGCTGCCTATATCGGGTATATGCTCGCACGCTCACACGGTCGAGGTGGGCACTACCGGTCAGAAGGGACATTAGGTGGTCTCTATGACGCAGTCCAATCAAACTTAAGGGCACTTATCACTTATCTGTCCAAAGCGGCGGAAGTGGATGGGATTCGGTTTGAGTCTGATCGT
>JBMYRY010000376.1:0-3668 GCA_049602795.1 Bradymonadia bacterium | reverse complement strand
GGTGTCTGATTTCTGAAATGAACATGCATGACCGACGCACCGGCATTGAAGGCATCTTTGGCTGCTTGAGCCATCTCTGCCGCGGTGACCGGGACCGGATGCTGAGCTGGATTTGTTAGAACACCAGTCAGTGCACATGTTACGATTGCCTTTTCCATATTTACCTCCCCGTTGACCTGAAGACTACCCCGGTGCGAACCGACATGTAAATAGCTGGATACTAGAATTCGGCGAGTATTCGCTGTGCAATATGTCGAGCGGTCGCCATAATGGTCAATTGAGGGTTAACCCCGAGCGATGTAGGAAACACGCTGCCGTCCGACACAAAAAGGCGTTCTCGACCCCAGACTTCACCGGTAGGCTTAATCACGCCGGCATCGGCATTCGGCGACATACGGGCTGTGCCGAGGGGATGGAAAGCGACGAGTTCAAGATCCCAGGGACTAATGCCTTGGTCGATGGTCGCAAGCGCAGATTGGAGGCTGCTGTGTTTTTCGCGGCCTGCGATGGGCAAAAATATTGTCTCCGCTCCGCCTGCAAAAAAGACTTTACTCAAGAGGGAAAGACCGTGTTGGAAGCGTGCCGCATCCTCATTTGATAACCAATAGCTCACGAGAGGGCGTCCATTGGGTAGGACCCGAACTCGACCATTGGGGCCGTCGGCCACAAAAAGTCCGAAGATCGCAAGCTTGTCATAGTTCGACATCACACCTCCGAGTTCCTGGCCTACGAATGGTAGACTTACGACCCCGTACTCCGGCGGAACGAAGGCACCTTCAAAAAGAATGCCTTCATCCATCAAGTCAAAGATGCCGTATCCTTGTGGGGTGTCATGCCAGCCTTCAATTGCTTCTGGCATCAGCGCAGTGATCTTACTCGCCGGGTGAATGGATAAATGTCTCCCTAGATGTGGGTTTTGTATCCCGCTTCGTTTCAGCAGCGGCACCGTGCCAATGGTGCCACAGGCGCTGACGATTAAATCGGCTGAGATACGGGTTCGAAGATTGGTTCGCTTTGAGTACACGTCCACGCCTACTGCGCGTCTACCTTCAAAGATGACTCTCTCAGCTAGGGTATTGTCATACAGGGTTGCTCCATGCCGCAGGGCGTCAGGCAAATACGTCAGATGCATAGATTGCTTTGCTTCGGTTGGACAACCGAAAGCGCATTGAGCGCTACGCTGGCATCCTGCGATGTTTCGCCTGAGTGGACCGTGCTTTAGACCTAGAGCTTCAGCGCCGCGAGCGATCACATGAGATGAACCACCTAATAAATGGTCTCCGACGGGTTTCACGGACAGTCGTTTCTCAATTGCGTCGTAGTGTGGCGCCAAGACCGTGTTGGAAAGACCTGTTTTCGCTTGGACCAATTTATTCGAGACATATTCGGGAATGCGGAAGCACGTTCCCGAGTTGATGGTTGTACTTCCACCGACTGTCATGCCTTGAGGCAAGGGAATATTCGGTCGGCCGTACGCAATACTTAAGCCGCCATCAAGATAGCTTTTCCGCAAAGACTCAAGTGGAGGACGGCGGAACTGTTCAGACGTGTGCCATTGTCCCGCTTCGATGAATGCGACATCCAAGCCGGCTTCGGCCAAGGAAGCACCGAGGACAGCCCCACCCGCGCCGGTACCAATAATAAGGACCTGATGTTGTGATTTCGGGGGAGGAGATGGGATGGGCAGAGGCATTGATTCAGGAGCGGGTGAACTGGCGATGGGACGACTGTATTTAAGATGGTTTTGGACATTTACTTGTTGAAAATATGCGGGCTTAACAAAGGTCAATAATAGCCGAACGGATAGCCGGAACAGGGGAATCTTGTTTGTTGTCCACGCTTCGAGCCATCGTTCTTGAGCCGGGAGCGGTAGCGCTGAAAATGGGCGTAAATAGCGAAGCAGAGCAGTCCACTGAAATGTGAATGCAATACATTGTATAGCGATTCGAATATGCCATGGTGATGTCTGCCACTGACGATTCACATGAACCTGGAACTGCGCTCGATCAATTGGAGCCGGAAAGAACTCTGCATTACTGTATAGGATCTCCGCGAGTGCTGTGAGCCACCTCAGCAACCGTCGAGAGGGGGAGTGGGTAGAGCAGAGATTCATTCGGCTCTCTGCCTACGACTTAGCGACGCGAATTGCGCCTCGAAGGGAGAGTAAAATAATCGCCGCGGCGGGGACGCCAAAGGCGACGAGGTGGATGAGGAAGGACGTCGGGATCTCGGGCGAGGCGCCGGCGTGGAATTCTGTGTACGAGGTCACGGTTGTAATGCGCGTCAAACTCCAGAGGCAATACGCTCCGTAGACCACGGTGAAGATGTGAATTGTCTTTGACCAGCGTTCTTGGAGCGCGTGACCCAATAGACCGGCTGCGGTGATTACGAAACAGAAAACGCCCGGAAACCATGGAGGCACCGATTCTTTGGGTACTAGGTATTGTAAGTCCCAATCGGGGTAGAGACTCAGGAACGCCATGGCGGCCGGAGCGACGCCAAGGGCACAAGCAAGGGTGACGAGACCACGAACGTCCTTGTGAGCGTATCGTTTAAAGACACACCCAATGCCGAAGCCAAGACCTACATCAAAAATGACCATTTTCTCTTCTCCCCATTTGTCTCATTCTAGAGCCATCCCTGAACACGATACCACTCGATCGCCTCAATTAAACCTTCGTTTGTATTTGGATACCTAAATGTGAAGCCGGTCTGAGTTAGTTTGCGGGTGTCGAATTGATAGTCACTGGTCAAAAAATGCGCCCAGTCTTCGTCGAGTTGAAGAGACAGAAGGTCAGAGGTTTGTTCCGGAGATTTGATGCGCAATCGATCCTTTTCCATGATCTTTGAACTCCATCGCAACAGAGGTCTTGTTAGGCTGGGGCGTGTCAACACTTGTTTAAGCAATGACCAAGGGAGCGGAAGAGAACGGTGCTTTACGCCGAGTAGAGTTGCGAGCAGAGCCAATAATTGTCCGAACGTCATCGGTGTGTGGTCAGCGACATTGTAAGGACCTTCTAATTGGTGCTGCACTGCGTGCCATACAGCACGAGCCACATCGTCCACATGAACGGCATGGCAGAGGGGACCGCCAGTAGGAAGTAGCAATCGACGGTTGGCATGGGCACTTGTATCCAAAGCAGCAATGAATGGGGCAATACCATAGCGGCTGCCAGGACCATAGATGAGTGTCGGCCGGATTGATGTCCATGATACATTGGCGCGTTGACAAATGTCTCGGCTAGCAATTTCACCCCGCCATTTACTCACACCGTAACGATGAACCGGAGATTTGTTTGGTACACCTTCTGGAATGGGTAGATCCTGGGGACCATAAACTGAGGTAGAGCTAATTTGAACGAAGTGCTTCACACCGGCGCCGATGGCGGCTTGCGCTACTGTTTTACTCCCCTCAACATTAATCGTGGTCAGGTCCTGCACGCTGGCAGTGAGATCGAAGAGGCCTGCGTTATGAATGACTACGGTAGCCTGACTAAAATCTTCTTTGGACGCTTTCAGAATGTCTAGGGTGCGAAATTCATCCGCCTGTTGTTCCTCCGGGACGGGCGCATTGATATCCGTCGCAATGAGATGGTATCCAGAAGGCTTCCAGCGCTGTATGGCCGGCCCAAGAAGTCCGCCGCTCCCTGTAAGTACAACCGTTGCTT
>JBMYRY010000375.1:0-3685 GCA_049602795.1 Bradymonadia bacterium | reverse complement strand
ACATCCCAGAGATGAGTGGTTTACCCAGGCGTCGAAGGCAAAGGGGGTTGGGTTATTGACCATGGCGCAACCACCTCTTGTGGGACGAATTCCAGAGCGTGACCTTATTTGGTCGGCTCTGTTAACCGCCATACAAGAAGGCCTGCGCGTGGTGCTTATCGATGGACCATCAGGCATCGGTAAAACAGCATTGATGAACTGGCTCGGGGTTCGGGTATCTACCTTTGGTGTTGCGCTGCCGTTGAATGTCTCTCACACAAACCTCATTGACGACCAATCGGGACTGTCGGGTTTACTCAGGCGAGAAATGAGGCTGCTGGGGCTGGTAGGGGAGGACCTTCAATCTCGTGTGGAGAATGTGTGTGAGTTGCTAGACCTCAAGGACGATATTCAAAGTCTCCTTACGATTCTTTCGCCTCACCTCGTAGGTACATCGGACATGCTGCATCAGAATGCTCGTTACGAAGTGTTGGCGCGGTTTCTGGAAAGGTTGTGTGAATTTCGGCCCCGGGTATTGATGATTGACGATTACCAGTGGCAGGACGAAGTGTCCGGGTTTCTGAAGCATTTGGCGACGACACGAAAACAGTTAAAAATGCTCGTGCTGGTTTCAAATCGAGTTAATCAGGAAGCGGCTTCAACGGCGTCGGAATGGGACTTTCTTGGTTTACCCATTGACGCTGTTGCCTCTCACATTGTCTTAAAGGCTTTTGAAAGGGAGGAGTTTGAAACCTTTGTGAATGCGCATATCATGGTGACCGATGAGACGTTAGATCGACTTTTTGAGATATCTAGGGGTCATCCGCTCTCTCTCAAATTAGCCCTCCAAGAGTTTGCGGTGAATGGGCAGTTGAGTGCCTCGTCGCTTGGTTATCATCTGGACAAAATGTCTCCTCTCGAATCGACAGACGGTGTCAGGAAGCGTTGGCTTGGACCTCTTCTGATTAGAAACCAGCAGTTTCCAGACTTGGTACTTAGTCTGGAAGTGGCGGCTGTCCTGGGTGTTGAGATGAATCTGGTGGAATGGCTGGAGGTGTGCGAGACGCTTGGGGTCTCGCTGCCCTTTGGTTCGATTGACGTCCTAGTGGACGAGGGTTTTCTCGCCTTTGACGAATTTGAGCACGGACGTTTTGTTCATCGACAATGCCATGAAATGCTGACAAGCCAACTAGGGGGATCGCAAAAGGTGAGCATCCATGCCGCCATCGCCAGGGTACTTGCCAAGGACTCTGGGGGCTGTCCATGGCGACTTGCTCAACACTGGTTTGGTGCGCAGGAATATCAAGCGGTACTTGATTTATTACCATTGGCTTGGAAGGTTGCGATTAGACAAGATCGCTTTTCGATGGCGAAGGATGTGTTACGGCATTGGTTCACGTGTCTCCGACGACTGGGCGTCGGGATGCGTTCTCGTGAGTGGCTATCTGTAAAGCTTAAGTGGAGTGAATGGCTTCATTTAACTGGTCGAGGTGGGAATGCGATTCGGCATGCGAAAGTGGTTGCGGGCAGCGTGTCTTCACAAGACGAGCGCGCATTGCATGTAGAAGCCTTGTTACTTTGGACTCTTGCGGCAAAGTGGCAGATAGGGGCGGCCCAGGACAATCTTTCGCGAATTGAGAGAGCCAAGAGGCTGGCCCAGGTCTCGGGTCAGCCTGCTCTTGTTCTCAAGTGCGTAGAACGAAATGCTGTTTACCTTCATACCTATGGTGACCTAGAAAGATCTCGTGATGAATTCTCTCTCGCTTTAAGGCTTCTGGAAGGGGAGACCGACGCGCCCTCATCTGCGCTGGTGCATCGCGGCATCTCGAGGTTATTCGTTGACTTAGGCGATATGGATGCGGCTAAAGCCTATGGGGAGGCGGCGTTGAATTTGACCGAGCAGCTGCCAAATAAATCCTTAGAGGCAAGTATCCGCTTAACCCTGGGCGATATCGCACGGCGTACGTCGGATTTTGAGGGGGCCGCTCGTCATTACACTAAAGCCGCGAGCATCTTCCAACATCTAGGTGCGCCAGATTTGTGGGCAGCCTGGGCCAATAGCGGATTATTGGCTCAAGATGAAGGCGAGTGGTCAGATGGGGCAATGTGGTTCGGGAAGGCCTTGGCGTTGGTTAAGCCGACTGGTAATGATGCCTGGATCTTAATGCTCAAATCTTGCCTTTTGAGGGCCCTAGCCCACCTTGATAAATGGACTGAGTTTGACGCGGTGCTCGCGGACCTGCTTTCAAAGAGTGAGCATGACTATGCCCAGAAGGATTCCTGTGATCAATTGTCGTCGTTACATGCTGAACTGCTCAACGCTAGGGCATTTGAACGTGCTTTGAGTGTACGTGAACTCTGTCAGTTGCAGCGTGAGGCGTGTGGGCTATAGGCGGCTGATTTCCGATGGTTGCAGGACCTAGTTTTGTGCTTAATGTGTCACTGTAGTGTGCTTGCTATGTCCCAAGAGTTGTCGTTTTTGGGGTGGCATTCATGGACGCGGCTTTGTTCGGTTATGGCGCTTAGCTCCATTAATCGGGCAGTTTATGTCCTACATGGTGGACTTGAGGTGCCGTGGTACGGTGTTTGCTTACGACGTATGTAGACGTAAACGAAAGGTGTGGCGCGATCAGATGCTTATCAACCACGAAGGAATAGATGTGGGCAAGGGGGTGTTTTGGAACAGATGATTGAGAACCTGACGTCTCTTCAGGTGGTCTTCAGTACTGCAGCTGTTTTTGGTGGTACGATCTTCGTGGTTACGACTTTATTGAGTTTCATGGGGGCTGGTGTCGAGGAGTTCGACGGTCAATTAGAGGGCGACGTCGATGCCGGCGGCAGCGAGCCGGGCTTTAAGGCGTTATCGCTTCAGGGTATTAGCGCTTTCTTGTTAATGGGGGGGACGAGTGGATTGGCAGCAAGTCTGCAGTTTGCGTTTTCGTCCTTTCTTTCGACCACGGTCGCTCTGGTCTGTGGCGGTGCCATGTTGGTTTTGCTTCATTATATATTTTCCTTATTTCAGGGGTTTGCATCTAACGGGGCGATTGATATCAGTCAGGCCCTATGTGAGACTGGAGAAGTCTATTTAACCATTCCAGCAGGCGGTACGGGCGTTGTTCAACTTGTGGTCCAAGGCCGGTTGGTGACCTTGGATGCGGTGGCAGCGGATGGTTCTGAACTGCGTACCGGGACAGAGGTCGTTGTGCGGGATTTGTTGGGAAAGAATACCGTCGTTGTGGGCGCTGTTGAAGGCGCTTTAGACATAGAGATAGAATAAGATTTTAGGGTATCAGGAGTACGATGATGATAATGAGTCCAGTGATGATAGCGGCAGCAGCAGGGGCATTCGTCCTTGTGTCGTTTGTATTATTTTTAGCCAGTCGTTACCGGCGTTGTCCGTCCGATAAGATTTTGGTGGTTTACGGGAGTGTCGGCAATGATCGCGCCGCGAAGTGTATTCACGGTGGCGGCTCACTTGTTTGGCCGGTTATTCAGGATTCTGCATACCTGTCTTTGACGCCGATCACCATGAACATTCCGCTCGAAAACGCCTTGTCGCACCAGAATATTCGTATTCACGTGCCCAGCACATTTACGGTGGGCATCAGTACGCAGCCGGCTATTATGCAGAACGCTGCGGAACGCCTTTTGGGGCTGCCTCCTCAATCCATTGATGAGATGGCTCAGGAGATCATTTTCGGACAGT
>JBMYRY010000374.1:0-3717 GCA_049602795.1 Bradymonadia bacterium | reverse complement strand
TATCCAATGCCTCGGTGGTCCGCTCAAAAAGAACGTCCCGTTTCTCCCCAAGGATCTCCAAATCATAACTCAGTATTGCTCTAGAGTCGATACGTCCAAGGTTATCTGAGACCGCCATTGTATGAACGGTCATCCGCACCACATCCCCTGGCTGAACTTGGGAAACACGGCTGTCGCGTAAGACCATAATCCCGCCGGTATCATCCTCGACCACGAAGGAACCATAGAACTTTTCCTCTTGGTCACACACGCTAACCTTAATGTAATAGGTACCAGGAATCGTAATCACGCCTTCGATCGTCATCGGAAGGTCGGCACTCTGGGCTGCACGCCCATTGGTGCACATAAGTGCTTGAGCCGGTGCGCTATAAAACTTCGGCTCATCACGACCAATATCTGTTTCGGGAAGAACCGCGATCAAATCTGAGATGGATTGTAGCCCATTGCGAGGTAACCCATAGACTTGACCCACTGTTCGCTCGGCGAGTGGTACCGGTTCCGAAACCTCATGCTGCTCACCCGTTTCCGGCCATCTTTCGGATGGAGAGATGGGTGAAGTCTCCGCCGCGCAACCGATAACGAGCGCAGTTAATGCGGCCAGAACAACATAGTCAAAAGGACGTCTCATGGCGTCATTTACTCTCCATCACTTACGATCAACCACGACGGATTGACCACATCGAGTTGGTATGTACCATTATAAAAGCCCAAAGGGCCAGTAAATGTAACGCAGGCACCAGTGAATGCGTTGTCATTGGCTGTACGTACCACGACTGGCTCGCCGTATCCATAATTGAGCGTCCAACACCGATTATCACCACCGCATCGGTCTCCTGGACCTTCCAAAGTACCCATCACACGAACAATACGGCTCAAGTCACTCCGACGAAACTCTCGATCGGGCTCAAATACTGAGACCTGGGCGTTTGTTCCGGTACCAACATCGGGATGAGCGACTCGATTTGGATCAAAATTGGACCAGACACCGCGCCTAATCTGCGCTTTGCCTTGGTATCGGTCTAACTGGGTTGCCAATAAAGAGACCACCATGCCCGTCCGCACCTGAAAGTTAGGTGTTGCACCAGCCCCACCAACGTCCAAGTATACTTCGATGCTGCCATAGGCATCCGCGATGGTAAATCTTGACTGACTTGCGGGCGTTTGGCGATCCGAATCTGGACCGATGAGTTGATCGGAAGAGTGGGTCGATGTCACCACGGCACCTTCGATGGGAATCTCCGTCGTCACCGGCACGGGGTCACTTGCTGACGAGGGCGGTGCCTGAGCAAGAGCAGTTGCAATATTTGCTTGAAATGCTTCAGGGTAGGGATCTAATGAAAATCGACCACCATTTGGGGGCGCCGCCATTTCGCCTTGCAATTGTCCAATGTGAGTGGACAGTTCGGGGCAACTGCCTCCGAAACTGGGTAAACACCGATTAAAGGTACAGCCATAACGAGCCGGGCAATCTTGTTCCGTCTCACAAGACAGAGAGCAGAATTTGTCCTCACCCAATGAAATACAAACACCACTAGCGCAATCGCTTCCCGTTCGACATGCCTCTTCGAAGGCAGCACCTCTCTGATATCGCTTGACCCAATCAGGGTTAAACGCCTCGAGTTGAACGGTCTCGCCAAACCCCGAGACAGGACCGACAAAGCTAATACACGTTCCCGCCCTTAGGTCATCACTTTGGGTTCGATAAATTAGGTTCGACCAGCCCTCCATGTCCCAACAGTTAAAGTCGCCCCCGCATGGCACCGATTCACCCTCAAGAAGGCCCGTGACTCGGGTGACGCGTGGAATATCCGCTACTTCAAGGGCGCGGTCTGCTTCATAAATCGCCACAGCCCCCAGCGTATCGACGCTAGGATGCGCCGGGCCATCCTCATGGAGCACGAAACCGGACGCCTCCTGAATCTGGGCTCTAAGCCCATACCAGCCGATACTACGAGCTGTGAACGAAATCACCTGGCCGACTCGCACATCGAAAGACGAGACATCACCAGCGGTCAGGGGTAGAAAGACCTCGACAGTTTTGCGTCCATCAGCGATCCAAAATCGCCCTCGGGACATACTGATACTATTCTCATCTCCCACTCTTGCGCGTGTCGCAACCACCGTTGCCCGCTCAATTTGAATATCCACGGTAACCGGTCGTGGATCGTCATCACTTGTTCTCTCAGGTAGCCGCGCGTACACGTTCTCAATATTGGCATCATAGTTTCGGTCAAACGGTGTGAACTGAGGCACACCGCCATTAGGAGAGACGGCCTGATTTCCTTGAACCTGACCCGTGAAATCGATGGTGTCCGGACATCGACCATAGGGAATGTAGTCTTCCGGCCCGGCAAGACCCTGGTCCGTTCGTCCGGCATCCTGTGGTGGGGCTACCATGGCATCTGGCTTCGGCATACCGCGATCCATTCGCCCAGCATCCAAGCGAACGGGCACCGTGCCACGATCGAGTCTGCCCATTGGCTCCGTTTTAGTATCTACCTCCTCGCCACAGCCCACTGCCAGTGCACCAATAGCCAGCAAGGTCACCACTCGACGCAAAAAGGGGATTAGATTGACCATGACAATTGTCTCCTTGGCCCAGGTGGCTCTTTAGACGGGCTTTATACCCATTGTTGAACTCTAGGGCTAGTCGCTTATATTCACACATCAACTTCGAGTCGCCAAGACGACGGTACACAATCTCAAGATTTGGTGCAAAATTGTGATCCGAGTGAACAAAATGCATTTTCAGGTTTCATCAAACTCGCTGAATGCGTAAGTTGTGCAAAATTTTGGACGTTATGTACTCAACGGAAAAACTTTTCTGATCAGTGCATGAAAATAAAGTGAATGACTGGCTCTTATGTTAAGAGGGCGCTGTCAACAAACTGATAAAGGGAAAAACCATGCGGAGCATTATTTTTATTTGCGTTGTGTGTCTAGCATACGCCTGCGGCGATGATAGCGATCCGAGTCAAGGGAATCTTGCCGGCAATGAAGCTGGCTCTGCCGGTCAAGGCGGTTCCGAGGGCGGTAACGAAGCAGGTGCTGCCGGACAAGGCGGCGGTGAGGCTGGAAACGAAGCTGGCTCTGCCGGACAAGGTGGCGGTGAAGCTGGAAATGAGGCAGGCACTGCCGGACAAGGTGGTGGTGAAGCTGGGACCGCCGGACAGGGTGGCGAGGAACCATTCGGTGTGTGTCCAGACGAAGTGAGCTTTGTTGGACAGGTCGTTGGTGCAGGAGCAGAGGTGCCAGATGGTGGCACAGCAGTTTTCGAGCCGTGGCCTGCAGATTACCAGACTGGGTTGGCGGACGTCATTGCAGCAGTACCAGCTGAAGGTGGTGGAGACGACTTAGTCCTCGATACCCCTATCGCTGTCACCGAAGTTACGGTTGTTGCCACTGATTACAAAGGGAACTTCGACGTGTCTCGATCGCGAACTCACTTTTGGGTTGGTGATGCGGACGGAGCGATCGAACTCTACCTAGACTATATGGACCCAGAAGCAGTACCTCCATTTGAAATCCAAGTCGGTCAAAAGATTTCCTTCAACGTAACAAAGGTCAATCGATACTTTGACAAGGGTCAGATTGTCGGTGTGAGCGATGTTGTTCTCGTCAGCGACAACGCGCCTGTTTATCTTTGGACACCAGATCGAGCGCTCGTCCCTGACGACATTCATCGTGTCGTACGCATTACCGGAAACTTGGCAGGGA
>JBMYRY010000373.1:0-3725 GCA_049602795.1 Bradymonadia bacterium | reverse complement strand
CAGGTTCTTCGGCGCTTGAATCGATTTATCGAGGTCACTGATACGGCTTTGGACGACTCTTCTAAGGCCGCTCTAGGCAAAGTCCTTAGAGAAACGCGCGGCAATCCATATCGCCAGATCGACTTGTT
Source organism: Bradymonadia bacterium (assembly GCA_049602795.1). Taxonomy (GTDB): domain Bacteria; phylum Myxococcota_A; class Bradymonadia; order UBA7976; family UBA1532; genus JBMYRY01. The sequence continues at coordinate 3,597 of JBMYRY010000373.1, read as the reverse complement.
GGTCTTTACGCCCTCCAGGGACCTTGGTCAGTTAGCTGCTGAAGTCGTCTTGAATCATCCAAATCGTTTCGGTCGTTCAATGGTGGAGCGATGGCTCCTTAAGCGTCTGGCAAGAGAAGATGCGGTTTGGGAGCATGACTTAGCGTCTTATTTGTTATTTGATTCTGAATACACGACACGTTTGATTCAGTTGGGGCACACTGATGCTCTAAATCGTAAAGCAGACATTCTCAAATTTTTCAAAACATCCTAATTGCGTCGACTGTACTCAGCGGCTAGAGTCATTTTGACGTTTGACGGCATTGCTGGATTTGGGCGCATGCCAACTGAGCTTTGGGGGTACTTAAAACAGACATGAGTATACAGGAGTTTGGCGTGACTCGGTGGCATTCAGATGTGAAGCGTTGGCACATGATTACGATTGTTTTTTGGGTTTGTGCGTTGAGTGCTAATAGCGCTGCTCAGACTCAAGAGAGTTCGAGTACTTCAGTGGCTGACGAGGAGCAAACGAAGGGGACTCAGGCCTCCAATCCGCTGGAACGGGCCATTGAACTCAATGCGAAAGGCATGTTCGCAGAGGCAGCCTCATCTTTCGACGATCTGCACCAACGCAAGCCTAATTTAGCCGTTTTACTCCGGTCCGGTATTGCCTGGTATCAAGGTGGGTTTCTTGCGGCCGCAGAGGACCGTTTTCGGCGCTGGCTTAAGACCGCTGACGAGATGGGAGATACGTTGCCAGAAAAAATGGCTCAACAGCGAACCGCTGTGGAGTCGCTCCTCAAAAAGGTCGCCGCCAACGTATTCACGGTGCCTGTAGAGGTACCGGAGGACGTGTATCGACCGCGAGCAGAGGTCACATCCTTAACGATTTCAAAAATGGCGGATGGGTTCGCGCCAGCGCCTATCGTTGTGAAGTTGACGCCAGAACTAATGAAGAACCAGAAATCTGTGCGACTTGATGCGGGACGATGGTTGTTTGAATTTGCCGGCACCCGTTTTGAAAAACAGCCTGAAGTGATCGAAGTATACGATGATAGTCCATTGATGCTGTCTCCGATACCGAGCAGCAAGATGCTGCCTAAGGTGACCCCGGTGAATGAAAAACTAGCCTACCGAGAAGCCTTAGATTTGTTCCGTTCGGGTGATTTTCGGACTGCCGTTGCGACATTAACTGAACTGGTGCCTGAAGGACTGAGCGCAGATGAAAGTCTGTGGTTGTATGCGCGATCGAATGAAAAAAATGGGGCTTGGAAAGATGCGGCAGACGCATATCGCAATTTGATCAGTGCCCACCCGTCCATTGCTGATGCTAAAAGTATTCAGGCAAAACTACCAGGTCTTGATGAAAAGGCGACTGCCTCCATGGCTCCAGTGACGTTCGTGACGATTCCGAAGGGGGGACAGGTCACGTTGTCTCGAATGAAGAAGCCGATTGCACATAGTGCCGGCGCGAAACTCTATCCAGGACACTATCAGGTTTCGCTCCGATGGCAGACTGGTGTTGAATCAAAACATAAGGTCATCATCAAAGCTCGTACAGCCCAGACCATTACACTCGAGTCGGAAAAGGCAATCGATGCTCAGAGTGCATTGCGGTGGAATCTTGATGGCTTCTTGCACATTGGGTTTGGGTTGCTGACAGGCAATCAAAGTGAACTGGTGGAGACCTCGGTGGGACCGGCTCTTTTGACGGGTCTCAATCTTGGTTGGGCGCTCTCAGACGACTTCACAATATCGAGTGGCTTTGCTTACATTCAGACCAGACCGAACTTTGAGGTTCAGGCGTCTGGTGCTAGGACATCGACTGCGGGGCATTGGGTGTTCAATCATCTGCGGATACCGATCGGCGTCACTTGGTTAACAAAATATAAGACGGAGGTTGTTGCGGAGACGGGGATTGACGCATTGCTTTACGCGAGTGAAGGTGGTGCCGAGACTGAGAATATCTCGAGCTTGATGGCGCCACTTGCTCCGATTGCTCAATTGTCAATCCGGCATCCATTACGAATTTTAGGCAAAGGGTTTAAGGTTGGCTTGAGCTATCATAGCCAACTCGGGAGTCTTACCAAGACCGAAAGTTCGCTCCGCCTACAGCAGATTAGTTTAGGATTGAGTCACTCTATCCTCTAATGCTTATGGTGTCTGTCCTCGTAGAACGGAGTTTCCTTGGTGCAAGAGGGTTCGGTCGACGCCACTGTTATCGCCAAAGTCTTCAAAGCTAATCTGTCCACTTTGGGCGAAGAAATTTATCGGATTGCGCCACACGACTTTTTCAATTTCATCTTCGTCCATGCCATTCTTTCGCATGAGTTGGACGGTTTTTGGCACCAGAAGGGGATCACTGATACCCCAGTCTGCCGCGGAATTGATGATCATCTGGTCAGTGCCAAAATCTCGGAAGATGTTGACCATTCGTTCTGGTGACATTTTGGTATTTGGATAAATGCTAAAGCCGGCGTGGCAGCCTGTGTCCTTTACCCAGGGAATGGTCATCTCATTATTGTGATCGATGAGAACCATGTTGGGATCGATGCCACTTTCTTTCACCACATCGAGGCTCCGTTTAGTACCACCAAGTTTGTCGCGGTGCGGAGTGTGTATGAGAATCGGCAAATTAAAGGTCTTCGCAATCTCGATTTGCTCAAGGAACATCCGCTCTTCAGTAGGTGTCATGTCATCAAAGCCAATCTCACCAATGGCAATCACACCATCCTTTTGGGCGTATTCGCGTACGAGTTGCAGCACATCTTCATTGAGTCGATCGTCGTTGGCTTCTTTGGGGTTAAGACCCATTGTACAATAGTGTCGGATTCCAAATTGACTCGCTCGGAAGCGTTCCCAACCAAGCAAGGTGTCAAAATAATCCTTAAAGGTTTCCACCGCAGTGCGGGGCTGACCTAACCAAAATGCCGGTTCACATACGCCGCGAACGCCCGCAAGTGCCATATTTTCGTAATCATCCGTCGTGCGGCTGAACATGTGGATGTGTGGTTCGAAGATCTTCATATTGGTTCTGCTTTACAGTTAAGGGTGCTTGTTTTGCTATCCTGGGAGGCTAATTTAAATAAGGGGATGTGTCTAATCGATTTTTTGGTGCTGTGATTAAATGCACTCTTGTTGCTCAAACGAATTGAGCGAGCTAGTCTTTCGCTTGTCGAGAGTTTGTTTCTTAATTGAAGGTAGTGAGTTGATGGCTTCGGTTGGTTTTTGCCTTGAGGACGGCACCCTGCAATTTGAAGATGGCACCGTTGCCTTTCGTGCCCTTGACTTAACGCTTGAGCCAGGACAATTGAACGTAATTCTTGGTCCATCGGGCTGCGGGAAAACCACTCTTTTAAGAGTTCTTGGCGGTCTTTTGCCACTAACCACAGGTGCGTTGACGTTTAATACGTCATCCACGGCGCGAGTGACCAAACTCCCGAAAACGAGCTTTTGTTTTCAAGAGCCCCGTTTACTGCCTTGGCGTAATGTTAACGACAATATTGCGCTGCCGGGTGTTTTATCGGGCGAAGCATCCAATTTGACCGTAGAGCAGTTATTGGATCAAGTTGAATTGTCAACAGAACATGCCCACTTATTGCCGTCGGAGTTAAGTGG
>JBMYRY010000372.1:0-3733 GCA_049602795.1 Bradymonadia bacterium | reverse complement strand
GTACCTGCCGCACCGCCTTGACCGGCTTCACCGCCAGTTCCAGCAGTACCGCCTGTACCGGCTGCTCCGCCAGTTCCAGCAGTACCGCCTGTACCGGCTGCTCCGCCTTGACCCGCTTCACCGCCTTGACCCGCTGCACCGCCACTGCCATCTAATTCACATTGATTGGCTGAGAGGTCGCACTTAGAACCCGATGGACAATCGCTATCCGTCTCACACGGCACCGATGGGCCCGACGGTCCCGATGACGCATCACCGCCACAGCCCCACGTCAGCATTAACAGCACTGCTGTCAGTGCATATCTCATCATGATTTTTCCCCCAGTGAGTTTGCTTCATCCCGCTCACGCGATGCGAAAGCGCTCTCTGGCTGCATGAGCCGTTAAACACCCCCCCATCTTGGAAATATGGTTGATCCAAACCAGTCTCAATTCAAGAAAAACTCCAGGTCTCTGACGAAAATCAATCTCGCTCAGGTGAAACGAGGCGTTTCAAGAAAAACAACCGACGCAATGAGTGATTTTGAACGCCTGATGGAGTCTATGCGCCCGGGGCGCAGAGGACTCAAACGACAAGAGCTAAACGCCCACAAGGTGAGGAGGAAAAACCCTCAGAAGGTGAGTAAAGATCAATCCACGACGGGATAGGCAGCCTCAGGCACCAACACCTAGCTAAAGAAGACAATCATTGAGACGTGAATCGTTCAATCCACGATTCGGTCACTCACCTAGAGATCGCGAACGCATCGATACTGATGGTTGCCACTGGTTCGCATTTCACCGGTGCTCAAGAGGGGTGTAAGCACGTCAGTCTCAGGATCCAATCTCTGGTCGGATACCCACATCTGCGCGGGGATGTTCTTCTTAGGGAACACAACCTCATCCAGGTTCTGACGCATTGCCGTTGGCGAAAGCGACAGTCCGCCTTGATTGGTAATGCCTGCGACTTCAGCCAGGGTAGGTAGACGCCATCCGTCCAACGCCGACCAATTCAAGTTTTGACAGTATTCGGTGGCACTTTCCCAACTCGTTGAAAGAGTTGAGCCCCCATCACAATCATTTTGATTACGTCCTGCCATACAGCCCTGCCAAATCAGTCCTGCTGCTGAATCAGTGACGATCGGCTCAACGGAAGACCATGCTGTGGTATCAAGACATTGGTAAATCTCTCTCGATGGTGCATCCACACGATCTCGAACGCAGTAGACACGACCTGAGCCACTTTCATTCTCTACCAAAGCGCCTCTCCGCAAGAACGTCCACCGGGTTCTGGAAGTCGATCGAGTACCAGCCGTCAACAAAGTCGGGGGGTTGTCCTGTACGCCGCTCAGCAAAGGAAACTGTGCCTGAACCGCATCGTTATAGTATTCGTCCTTGCGGTCATATCCCGACAAAGACCAAATCTCGCGAGGCTCTGGTAATCGCCACGATCCACGTTCTTCGGCTGTCCCACTGCCCCAAACGAGCCCCTGACAAACTGAGTCGGCAGCGGATAAACCAATACTGACTGGGCTACCACTCGTGCATTGTTCGCCCGTGGATCCACTAGGACATGCGGTCCATTCAATGCCCCAAAGTCGATCAACCACGACGGGCTCCCCAGGTTGTGCGCCCTCAGCTTCGCCAAGGCGAGCAAAACGAGCCCCCTGTGTATCATCCCACGACGCATGAGCACGAAAGTCCTCCGTCACCCGACAATGACTCGTAGGATACGTCCAGTCGTCAGTCCATAACTCACTTTCGCGCACGCACAACATTTCGGCAGTCTGAGATCTTTCATGGGTCATGAGGCGACCCGTATTCGTGTGAAATTCATAAAAAGACATGTACCCAGTATACACCGCTGGGTTCTTGGTGAGTAAATTGCCGATGAAATCAAAGCCGAACACTTCCTCATTGAGGCTACGTCTCAAGTACGTGTCGCTCTCCGGCCGGGTACGCATCCGAAGGCTGAGTAGTTGCTCTACTGTAGGCAGCACCCAATCCGAATACCCACCATACTCGAGTCCTTCACAAAATGTATGGTCTGAGCCATCTGCAATCACTGCCTGGTCAACTTGCTGATTGATTGACCTACCATTGCTACAATCTGTTCCTGAACGACCCAAGGGACAGGCCATCCAGGTTAGGCCCGAACTTAAGTCCACAACGGTGGGCTCTTGTGATGCACCGAGGGTCGTTTTGAAGCATCGCCGAACCGTCGATGGATGCACCGGTACGTTTTCATCATCCATACGCAGCATCCCGTCGGTTCGCCGAATGCAGTAGGCGGGGTGGGAGTCAGTCGAATAGGTAAGTACCCCGCTATATGTAAAGTGAACATAATGATCGTTGCTTGTACTGTATCGGTCTCCGATCACTGCGGAGGGGTGTTCTGGAAAAATGGCAGGGTCGAGTGCTCCAGTGCTGACTCTCTGATTGAGAATACTACGCCAATCCGCATCGGTCGGCGCAAACCAATCTGTATGCCCCGCCCAGTTTAAATCTCGGCAATAGCTCTGCTGTTGAGAGTAACTCTTGGATTGAAGTGTCCCAGTTTGACATCGATTTCCGGTTAATCCAGATGGACAGCCAGTCCAGGTGAGTCCAGAGACGCGGTCATGGACCACTACAGAACCTGCCACATTTTCCTGTTCCAACCGGTTGGGTCCACCCACCAAAGCCACATTTGGATAATAGGCCTGGGCGTTATCGACACAGATCGTCGTCTCAAGCCCGTCAACGCCCGTCTCAGTTGTATCACCGACACAACTGGGCAACTCGCAGGCTTCCGGCGCTTCTGCCACAACGTCGCAATACGCCCCTGAATATCCAGGTCGACACACACAGAAGATGCCTTCGCCCTGATCAACACAGGTAGATCGATTTAGACATGGATTTGGGGTACACCCAGACTCCACAGGTACACCGCCAGAACCAGCCGCACCGCCCTCACCGGCTGAACCGCCTGCACCTGCCACGCCGCCTTCACCAGCTGAACCGCCAGCACCCGCTGCGCCGCCAGCACCCGAAGCACCACCTTCACCGGCGGAACCACCAGTACCCGCAGCACCGCCTTCACCAGCGGAGCCACCAGTACCACCAGTACCCGCTGCGCCGCCTGAACCGCCAGCACCACCAGTACCCGCTGCGCCGCCTGAACCGCCAGCACCCGCAGCACCACCTTCACCAGCGGAACCACCACTACTCGACGTGGGGATGCAACTTAAGCCATTCACACTATCCGGCATATAGCCTTCATCACATGCGCAGGTGGGTCCCGCAGGCAAGGCCACACAGGTCCCATTACCGCTGCACGTGACGTTTTCGCAACCTGGATTGGTGACCGTAGTCGAGCTGTCATCGCCACAGCCAAGAACGAAGATCAAACACCACCCAATAAATCCCAAATAACGACACATGTACATTCCCCCCATCGCATCAACATTTGCAAAAAAGTCACCCGAACGCCGACATCATGTGCCAATGACCTACAGAAAGTCAAAGTCTACCCGTGACTCGCCATTTAAAAGGTTATATCAAGATAAACTCATCTAAATGGGTACCAAATAGTTAGATGGTCTGAGAGAAACCGTCAGTACTGAGAAGCCGTATATCGCCACTCACTTGAAGGCAAGGACAACGACCGTTTTGGCAACAGTGAGGGTGTCGCTCGACAACGGGTTAACCAGTGGTAAACTCATGGGGGATTTAATAGGAGGAAATTGAGATGAGAATCGTTTTCTTTGGATTAG
>JBMYRY010000371.1:0-3735 GCA_049602795.1 Bradymonadia bacterium | reverse complement strand
TTATTGTATACGGGATCGCAATAGGAGCAAATGACACGTTGACTGATCTGCTCCGGGTCGCATTTGTCGACCTCTTCACAGTTGATCGGCGCTGTACCTTCCTGGATTACAAAGTTCGTGCAGTCTTCATTTGGATTGTCGACCTGCATATCTGGGGTATCAGGATCACCTCCGACGACCGCAGGGTCCGAACTGCAGGCAAAGAGCGTAAGCATTGCTCCCAAAGTTATCAGTCTCAACGCGAACTGTGTCGTCATCGCTTCCTCCATTCTCTTCCATTGATGCTTTCGCAATCCATCCAGCCTTAAACGACTGCCCGCTGGGACCACAAAGAGCTAACCGGCCTAACACACCGGAAAAATGTTCTGCATTGAGTATGCCAAGAACTGCCGATCGCTTAAAGCAAAAAGTTCAAGGGTGAAATTCTTTCCATTGAGGAACTTCTCGGACAATTGACCCCAAGTTTTGGGACGCTATCGGAGGGGTGTGCTGTCCCCACTGAGCGAAGGGTTGAGTCGTGCAAGATAGGTTCTCCAGTTTACTCGAGGGGAAAATGGAATATTGCTCGTATTTTCAAACCCGCGACTCGTCCAATTGGATGCATGGGCAAAGTGACGAAGCATGGACCACGTGCCAAAAGGCGCCGCGATCCGTTCGGTCAAGGCCCAGATTGAATTAGAGAGGGGGATAGGCAGGCGAAGAGCGTTCGGTCCCCGAAGTTCCATGGCATTCAAAAACTCTTCGCTGTTCCTCACAACTCCATCGGACAGGTGTCCGTAGATGGACCCTTGGCTACGATCAGCCATTCGGAGTTCGATGAGATCAGCTACATCATCCAAATGAATGAAGGTCAACTGCAAGTTTTCGAATAGGGGTCTGATTCGGCTACGCTGGATATTGCGATATGCTTGCTCGAAGCCACTATTATACCCGTATGGCACAGCCAGTCGGAAGATATCGCTTTCTACGGAACTCTGAGACCTGAGAAGAGTTTCCGCCCGAAGTAACGAGTTTGCGATAGGTCCAATGGGACTGTTGGGATTCACGTCTTGATGGGGTTCGTTTTCTTGACTGGGTCCTTGAGCGACAATCGAACTGAGGTGGATGACCGGTACTTGCGTATTTCGAGCGAACGCTTTAACCGCTTTGGTCCCAAGAATATTATTATCGATTGCCGTTCGTGGTCTATTCGATTGTAGGTATACGTCCGCGTGGATGATGCACTGTAGCCGAGCGTTGGAGTGAGGCTGTTGCCCAATCGTGGTTGCACGATTTATACGACTTACCTCATACCCCCGCCTCTCTAGGATAGTGCTTAAGGTACCGCCGATGTGTCTATGGCAACCAGTTATGATTAGCATGATGTGGTCATCTCGTCTCGTAAGAATACACGGTTCAATACCTCTCGACTTGACGATGATCAACGAGATCGTTAGGTTGGGGCGAATTTTAGGAGGTTTCGATGACCAAGCGCCTATTTGTTGAGACATACGGTTGTCAGATGAACGAAGCGGATACGGAGTTGATTACGGGGCTCATGCGTCACCGTGGGTATTCGCTGGCGGAGAATGCTGAGTCGGCGGATATTGTTCTGCTGAATACTTGCGCCGTTCGAGATAAGGCTGAACAGCGCATCTTTGGGCGGCTAGGCTGGCTGAAGACGTTAAAAAAGGATAATCCTGATCTTGTTCTCGGTGTGGCAGGCTGTATGGCTGAGCGAATGCGCGACAATATTGTAGAAAAGGCCCCGTTTGTGGACCTGGTTATCGGTCCGGATGCATACCGACGACTGCCTGATATGGTGGATTCGGCCTTTTCGGACGAGGTGAGCGATTTTCAGGTTGATGTGCGACTTGATAAACGCGAGATGTACAGCGATGTTCAGGTTGATCGAGTGCCGGGGGTAAGTGGATGGATCAGTATTCAGCGGGGGTGTGATAAATTCTGCTCTTTTTGTATTGTCCCCTTTGTGCGAGGGCGAGAACGCTCGATGTCTCCGGAAGAGGTTGTTGCACAGGCTACCGAAATGGCGGCGCAGGGATTCAGTGAGGTCACGCTTCTGGGGCAGACTGTCTCAAGCTACTATGAGAGGGGATACGACTTTTCGGATCTCCTCCGCAGTGTTCATGAGGTAGAGGGCATCAAGCGCATCCGATACACATCGCCTTATCCAAACGATTTTTCGGATCGCTTGTTGAACACGCTCGCAGAACTGCCAAAAGTAGCTCAGCATATACACCTTCCAGTGCAGAGTGGTTCCAGTCGCCTTCTCAAAGATATGAGGCGTGGCTACTCCGCGGAAAGTTTCATGGAATTGATTGGGCGTGTGCGCCGCATTCTCCCTAATCACGCGTTGAGTACGGATGTCATTGTTGGATATCCCGGAGAAACAGATGAGGATTTTGAGGGTACGATGGCGCTGATGAGATCAGTGGAGTTTGACAGTGCCTTCATGTTCATTTACAGCGAGCGAGATGGTACCTACGCGGCGCGGCAACGTCCCGACGATGTGCCAATGGAGATCAAAAAGTCCCGAATTAAACGTCTGATCGACCAGCAGGAGCGAATCAGTAAGAAACGTTACGCAGAGCAGATTGGTAAGACTGTCGAAGTGATGGTTCAAGGACCTTCTCGGCGGAACGAGGAGCAAATGATTGGACGCACGAGTGACTTCAAAACAACGATTCTGTCGAAGGATGTCGGTCAACCCGGAGACATTGTCACTGTAAAGATTGTTGGTGCGACAAGTCATACCTTGTTTAGCGAGGGTCTATGACCGTCAGTATACGTGATCCAATCCATGGTTCGGTTGCGTTGACGCCGAGTGAATTGAGGATTGTAGACCACAGAGTATTTCAACGTCTTCGTGGTATCAAGCAGTTAGGGTTCACTGATCAGGCGTTCCCTGGCGCAACGCACACTCGTTATGCTCACGGCATCGGAGCGATGCATGTGGCGTCGCGGATGTTTGATGCAATTTTTCCTCTGGAGCAATCCCCAATGCCGGCAGTTGAACGCGCTCGGCTCAGACAGACTGTGAGGCTTTCGCTACTCCTCCACGACCTTGGACATGCACCAGGGTCTCATGCGAGTGAATGTGCCATGCCTCGCCTGAGTGAACTTGGACTCTGCAATCTATTGGGGGAGAAGGACCGCCAAGCGACGCATGAGGACTATACGTTGAAGCTCCTTTTGGAGTCGGATTTGGGTGATGTGATCAAACGGCAGTTTGGAGGATCTGGTATCGAAGCGTTGGATATCGCGCATCTGATTAGCGGCTGCTTTCCATCAAGGGGCGAGAAATTCATTGTTGGCGGTGTGGACTATTACCCTTTGTTAAGCCAGCTTGTTTCGGGCGAGATGGATGCGGACAGAATGGATTACCTTCAGCGTGATTCATTCTTCACCGGCGTTGCATATGGGAATTTTGATCAAACATGGTTGCTTGAGAATTTGGCTTATCATGTCGAGGGTGACAAAGCCTTCTTAGCGATTGTTGATCGCGCAATCTTTGCGTTCGAGGATTTCTTGCTGAGTCGATACCATATGTTTGTCAGCGTTTACTTGCATTACATCTCAGTGGGTATCGAAACCATGTTGAAGCGCTTTTATGACGAGGCGCCCGGGGACTTTCATATTCCTGCGGATGTAGATGCATACATTGAGACAGATGATATTGCACTTTGGTCGGCTCTGAGAACATCCGACAATCGTTGGGCAAAACGAATTGCCGCG
>JBMYRY010000370.1:0-3746 GCA_049602795.1 Bradymonadia bacterium | reverse complement strand
ACACGTTGATAATGGATTCTTTAAGTTGCACATACGGGTCTGTTGGAAGGGGCTTATTCAGTTCTTCAAGGGTTTTCTCATACGCGACCGTCAGACCTTCGAGCCAGGCTTCATCGAGCTCACCAGCGGAACTCACGCCCGCCGCATCGATTACTTCTGTCCGAATTGCGCTTAACCGCAGTGCATCGGAGGCAGAAGATGCTTCGCAGTGCAGTTCCTGCAGTCGTCGATAGCTGTCTAAGGCGAACGAGCGACCTCTTCCAACAGCGCTCAATCCGTCTAAATTCGTCCTCAGGAGTCCGACGTTGAGCACCGTGTCCATCATGCCCGGCATAGAAACGGATGCACCCGAACGTACCGACACTAATAAGGGGTTGTCTTGATCGCCAAACTTCCGGCCCGTTTTCTGCTCAATGTGCTTTAAACCGTTCCGAATGACAGTGTCGAATTCGGGTGGCAGGGCACCGTCTTGAAGGTAGGTGCGACATACGGTCACTGGGACAATGAATCCAGGAGGCACCGGGACACCAAGCCGCGACATGCGGAGCAGACTAAGCCCTTTACCCCCTACATCATCAATCGTTGCAGAGAGGGAGACGCCCTCACTTTGTTCGGAAAATTGAAAAACCTTCATTAAGCGTGTCTTGTGTCCTCGGCTTGCTTAATACAACTGCCCTATTCTTCTTCGTCAACAGTAGACTCATCCAATTCCGAGTCGTACTTGAAGCGAACCTCCGTCCGAATGTCCACGACCATGCCGTTGAGGGCGCGCTTTAGCTCTTTATTGACTTCGATTTGCGCCAAGAACTTAGAGATCTCTTCTCCCACAGCTTTGCCTGCTTCCACCTTCATTTCATCGAGTCGGGAGAGAACTTTGTCCGTCAACTCCCTTCCAGCCTGAAGTTCTCCCAACACTCTTTTAATGGAGTCCTCGGTAACATCGACGACCTCACCACCCTTGTCGATCGCCTTGCGAACGACTTCGCTGACCACCTTGTCTCGAAGCTTTTCATCGGAAAGGACTTCGACCCCTTGAGAAATCGCCTTTTTGACGAGGCTAGGAATGAGGGTTTCGAGCCGACTTCGATTCGGATCGCTAGGCTCACCTGGGTGCTCAGAGGCTGCCGTTGAGTCTTCTTCTGATTTTTTACTCATGTTTTAGCTCACTCAAACACGTCTGGGTTGAGGGTAACACAGGCCAACACCTGGTACACATTTTAAAGTGGTTTGAATTGACCATGAATTATTCTGGTTGTTTCCCGTACCATTCTTATAAGGAATAAATTTCGAAGAGGTTGATGATGAAGCTTGTTAATCATTTTCACGTTGGTGTCTTAACGTTAATCGGATGTATCGCGGTGACTGTTCACGCAGCCCCCGGTCCTGACGCGCCGTTTGGTGAGGTTAGAGAGCGAGCCGACCAAGCGTTTGAAGAATTAGAACGCACTCTCACCCCCCCGAAAACGAATAGCGGGAAAGATAGTCCTTCAGTTTCGGGCAAAAGCGAATCGAAGGATATTGGCGTAGATCAGAGTAAGGAGGCGTCTAGGGAGAACACTTCGCAGCGGTTGGCATCTCAGCCAAAGAATCGAAATCAGGATTTGACTCCGCCGCGCAAATCAACGCGCCTTGCCCCAACTTGGGACCCTTCGGTGGATCCTGGTTTCGAGGGGAATGAGCCTGTCTGGGATCCAGCCGTTGATCCCGAGTTGGACGCGGGACAGGCATCATGGGATCGGGCGATCGACCAGGACCCACAATCGTTAAATATGCAGGCTTCCACGACTGGAGACGATCATGGAACGGAAGAAGCTTCTCCGGAGGCAGCCATTTTTCTCGACCTGATGCCCATCGAAGAGAGGACCGTTTCGAAAGCGGCCGTGCCAAGAATGAATCGTGGGTCCATTATCGTAGCGGCGCCCCATTCCGGAACATTTCTCGAGAGTGTTGCGCAACACTTTGTGTCAGCGGCAATCGGCGAACTCATGACCGGACAAGGAGCCTCAAGGATCAATCGCCAGAATCGTGCCCGCCGTAGGAAGGTTAGGCGTGCTCAGCGTACCAGAAAGCAGATGCGTCGGCGAGCCCGCGAGGAACGCCGACGCCGAAATAAAGACAAGCGCAGACGCTGGTTATGAGTTGATTCTTAGGTTGGACGACACGAAGGGGGCCACCGCACTTCCTGTGTCTTGAAGCTCCCTAGATAGGCGCGCGCCTGTGAGCACTGAATTCCGCTCACCAAACAAATGACCAGTGATCTTGATGCTACCAGGGCGCAGTAAGCCAACCGCCGTGTCTCCTCGCATTAAGACGCCTTGCAGCAGTCGGGCGTTGAAAGCGAGGGGGTCACCATCTACGTTCGAGACGGTCCAATCATTGACGAGTAGACTCAATCTGGATTCATGGAGGATTTCTTGAAGTGGTGTATCGCCACGACCAACAAGAATGCCTGAGAAACTATCCTGAGGCATTTCATTGTTGCCATATTTCTCTGTAGGCGGCGGGAACCAGTGTTGACCGGGGGTGATACTCGACAGTACTCGTTCTGCAACCTGGCCCCGCAGGACAAATGCTTGCCGCCCCGTTTGACGTCCCAGATCGTCGAATCCACGGGCGGTCCACAAGCCTTCGATCGAAGGATCATCTACAAGAAAAAGTCCTGGTGCATTCAGAGATTCGACATTGTCCAAAAGATAGTCTCTGATCGCCGTTAGGCTAAACCGCCGCAGTAACTTCTCTAGCGCCCGAGGGTGGATGACGACCTTCGGCAAGGCAGTCAATGAAGAGCCCTCTACGCTAGGAAGGTTGCCGTTACGTTGTAGGCAGCGGGCACCCATGAGCGCGATGGGCAAGAAGCTTTCCGGTGCATGGACCTGCGTCAAGGTGTCCCCAAAAGCCGCATTGAATTCAATCGCAGCGTCAAGTGCACCTTGAAAAGTGCCCATCACCTTGAGACCTGAGCCCACAAACGTGACTTGTCGCCATAGCTTAAGCTGTCCATTCAGATCTGTTGTTGATTTTGACCGTTCGGACTCGTGGACGATGTTTGTCCGAATTGCGTCGGCGAGTTCGTGAAAGTCGTCGGCGTTAGAGAGTGCTCGATGCAACTTTAAATCGAGCCCTGCCGCATGTTGATTAATAGAGGCAATCTTGGGCGTCGCCTGCTCTTCCACAGTAGCGGCCCCCTCAAGCGTCTCGATGATCGCCTCAGCATTCATCGACGAAAACGAGTGGAACGCAGTGGACTGCGCGCCGCAGCGTCTAGCAATCAGTTGCGTCCAACTTTCGTTGACTAGGTCTTGAACAGAAGAATTGTCAAAAGTCAGGTTTGCGGAAGAAAATCGTCTGGCTGTGAGTTGGATATCACCCAAATGAGATTGGACCTGATTGAGGACATCGCCAACCTCGATACCGAAAGAAGACATCTCGGCTTCATCAAAGTTGTACTGTTGTTTGGCGTTCAACACAATCTCTCACCTGAACCATTATGGTTTACGCTAACCGGGTCAAATGAAGAATACAACCTCTTAACCGGATTCTTCTACGTTGAAATCGGTGCCGTTCGCAATCGGTGAACCAGTTCTATTGAGTCCCTAGCGTCCCCAATGCCGAAACCATTTCCAGCGACAATACCCCGGTAAATCTGGTAATGAAGGTCATCGAATCCCGTAGAAAAATCGAATTCATCATGCCCTAATGTTAGTTGCCGGTGGGCATGGAGACCATTCAACTGCACCGATTCCGGC
>JBMYRY010000369.1:0-3746 GCA_049602795.1 Bradymonadia bacterium | reverse complement strand
TCGAATGCCTGGCGAGATTCAAGGATGCGTTCACATCGTTGTGTACCTAAGATTGGGATCACACCAGCTGGGTGAACCATGACCCAAGCGAGCGCAACACTCGCTCGGGATACGCCCTGTTCTGATGCGATGTCGTCTAGTGTAGCCAGTACATTGGCGACGCGACCCGTTTGGTCTACTTGTTTGGCTGCTTCAAGACTGAGCCCGAGTTTTCCGCCACCCATTGGGGACCATGCTAAGGGCGTAAGGGTCTGCTCCATGCATTGGTCGAGCGTGCCGTCCCTTAGCGGGTCGATAGCAAGGACCGAAAACTCCGGTTGCCGAGACACAAGAGGGAAGTCCAAATGTGCCTGTAGAGCCCTCACCTGGGCTGTGGTGTAGTTTGAAACACCGACTTCGCCAATCTTACCCTCACGTCGAAACGCCGTTAGCGCCTCCGCGACCTCAGCTGGGTGCGCGAGAAAGTCTGGGCGATGGATTTGGTATAGGTCAATTCGTTCGACGCCTAGCCGGCGAAGCGATGCCTCTAGTGCCGTTCGGAGATAGGCTTTACTTGAGTCATAGGGTAGCGGAGGTAAAATACCACCTTTGGTCGCCAGAACAATTTGCTCTCGAATCTGTGGCGATTGCTTTAGAACTTCGCCGAAGAGCACTTCTGCATCTCCAAAAGCCCCGTCACCATCGAGTCCATAAATGTCCGCGTGGTCCATCAAATTGATACCCGCCTCCAGTGCGGTTTGGACTTTCTTCGTGGCGGTTTGAACATCTGTGCCGGCAAATCTCCAGTAGCCATAGGCAATTGGGCTGACGTGAAGATCGCTTGTTCCTAGGGGACGCATTCCTGCTTTTGGTGTTAGACTCATGATGGTTGACTCCATAATATACTCATGAGTATATATTTGTTTTCTAGAACGAAGTAAAGTCTTTCGCTGTTCCTTGTATTTAGAGACAATATCAAACTGAGCACCATAAAGGTGGGGATTTATTGTGTCCGATCAATTGAAGAGTACCGAGTTGATGCCGTTTAACCAGGCGGAGGTGTTGAGTGAAGACGTTGTCTTACTTCTCGGTGGGTATGAGATCACATTGTCGCGGCACCGCTCTCCGCTCCTCATCAAATCGCAACAAAAAATCGTGTTCGCCGCGCTGCCCAGCAAAACGTGGCTGCTTGGCTACCATGATGGCTATGACCTTCCAGAATCTCGGGGATTTTTCTTTCCTAAGGCTCGGTCAAATGTCGCAAGTGAATTGGGATACCCGACTCATTATTTGGCCAAGGATGATGCCCTAATCTTATTTGGCGAGGTCTCAGGTTTCCGATGGCGACTTGCTGTCCATGTGACATCCGAAACAGGACTCGTGCTCAACATAAACACTGATTTCTCCCGAATCGTACTCACTGCGCGGCGCAGTGAAAAACGTCGAGTGTTTGGTCTAGGACATCAGTTCTCCCATGTCGACCTCAATGGTTATCGTGTGCCGTTGATCAGCCAGGAGCCCGGGATTGGTCGAGGCATTCAGCCGCTGAGTTTCTTCATGAATTTACTCTTTGGTGCTGGTGGGTCGGATGTTCAGAGCAGTGCGCCGTCCTCTTTTTTCCTCACCGATGAGTGGATCGGCTATTTTCTCGACTCTTGTGCGGTTGCATTCGTGGATTTTACACTGCCTCACACGATGTCTTGGGACATTAATCAAGGTGAGTGCCGATTGCGACTATACGTGCATGAAAACCCACGAGATGTACTCAGCGAATACACCAGCGAGATTGGGCGTATGCTGCCGTTGCCAGATTGGATTCATCGCGGAGCAATTATTGGGTTGCAGGGGGGATCTGACCGCCTTGATGTCGTTCACGAGCGTTTAAAAAATGTGGAAGCTAAGCTCGCGGGTTACTGGTTGCAGGATTGGATTGGACAGCGGAAGACATCCATTGGCTGGCAACTATGGTGGAATTGGGAACTTGATGAGCGTCATTATCCACGGTGGACTGCTCAACGCGAAGCCCTCCGGAGTGAAGGTGTGCGGTTGATGAGTTACATCAATCCTTTCCTAGTGGATATCGAGGACAAGCCGGGCGTGCGTCGAGATTTGTACGCTGAAGCTGTGCAACATGGTTATCTCGTAAAGTCGAGCAATGGAGAGCCCTATGCCATTGGCAATACGTCGTTCAATGCTTATCTCGTGGACTTGACTAATCTTGAGGCAAGGGCGTGGCTGAAGTCAGTGATCATTGAACAGGTGATTGGCGCTGGTGCCAGTGGATTCATGGCCGATTTTGGTGAGGCATTACCTGCCGATGCAGTCTTGAGTGATGGTCGCGATGCAGCGCTTTACCACAACGAGTATCCAATCGAATGGTCGCGATTGATTCAAGAGGCGATTGCTGAATCCGGTGTAGAGGACATTGTTCCTTTCCATCGCTCTGCCTACCATAAGAGTCCGGCTCACACGCGATTGTTCTGGTTGGGCGATCAATTAGTCTCTTGGCATTGGCAAGATGGAATTCGTAGTGCCGTCACCGGACTTGTCTCGGGGGGATTGTCGGGCTTTTCATTATCTCACAGTGACATCGGTGGCTACACCTCGACCGACCTTTTACCGCTTTCAATCAAAATGCCCGGTGTCAGTTTCACACGAGGTCAGGACCTCCTGAAACGGTGGATTGAACTGAATGCGTTTACACCGATCTTTCGTACGCATGAAGGGAATCAGCCGAGCAAGAATCTACAGGTATTCGATACGCCAGAAATCGCTGAGTTTTTTGGGTATTTTTCTCGAGTCTTCGCCGCATTGTTCGACTACCGAAAGTCGGAAATGAAACAGGTTCAATCTGATGGATATCCACTCATCAGACCGCTTTGGTTCCATCATGAAGATGAAGAATACCTATTGGATTGTGAAAATGCCTTCTTACTGGGTCGCTGGATCTGTGTTTACCCGGTCTTGGAGAGAAAAAGTCAGCGCGTTGAAGTGACGTTGCCACCCGGTCAATATGCCCATCTCTTCACAGGGCAGATCTTTGGTGGAGGTAGGCGGTTTACTGTGGATGCCCCACTAGGTCGACCAGCGGTCTTCATCGATACGTCGAGTAGTTGGTGTCGTGTGCTCATTGACGCCATCAGTGGTCTGGGTCCACAGCCGCACTGAGCATATCGGGGGGTAGATGCTTGACTAGGCAGTGGCGATGGATGCGAGAATGCGTCGCGGACCCGTGAAGGGCCGTCGAGCGTGAAGGACCAGGCGATTGTCGATCATCAATACGTCACCTTTTTCCCACTTAAACGCGACAGCTTCCTGCTCCATTGCTTTCGCGGTGGATTCTAAAATGGCGCAATTCATTGGTTCTCCGTTAGCGAGACATACAGCCTTGGTGGGATCATTTCGACTGTCGATCCAGCCAGTGTAGGCAGCAATAATTGCGTTGAAGAATGTTTTCATACCGGTTCGGTCATCGGTACGGATTGCTCTGAGTGGTGCCGTCAATGTGTCGAGTGAACCATCCGGAAGCCAGGTCCATGTCATCCCAACTTCTCGCATGCGCTGCTCTGCTTCTTCTTTCGACTGAGTTTGAAAGGTGGACCGCCATGAACGACCGATGGGAGAACTACAGTCATCCTGGTCAGGCATCACACGTCGATACTTAACCCCAACCCGCTCAACCATTGCGGCGTACTCTGGATCAATTTGTCGAAAGCGTTCGTAGACTGTGTGCGAGTGCACAATCGCTGTTTCCCCGCCGGTTTTTG
>JBMYRY010000368.1:0-3746 GCA_049602795.1 Bradymonadia bacterium | reverse complement strand
TCAGCGTCTCAATTTCTTGAGACATGCTCATGCGCTCCTTCACGGCGCGTTCCATACGTACAAGTCCAATTCGATACTGATTCTCCATCAATTCACCAACCGCACGTACTCGTCGATTCCCAAGGTGATCAATGTCGTCTATTCGAACAGGAATTACAGCCTGTGTACCGTCATGTCCGGTCACCTTCAATTCACTGCGACCATCTCGAAGCGCAACCAGGTAGCGAACGACCTCAATGATATCCCGCTTCGTGAGCACAGCATCATCGAGTGAAGTCTCAAGCCGAAACTTATGGTTCAACTTCAGGCGACCGACCGTACTAAGGTCGTACCGCTCAGGATTAAAGAAAAGATTATTGAACAGCGCGTAAGCTGTTTCTAATGTGGGTGGATCACCCGGTCGCAAGCGCTTGTAGATTTCTAGAATCGCTTCTTCCGGCGAGTCTAGCTTGTCTGCGATGAGCGTATTGCGGATAAATGGTCCCACCGTCAAATTATCAATGTACAGCGTCGAGATTGATTCGATGCCACGCTGACGAAGGTCCTCGAGCAGCGCCTCTGTGATTTCAGCATTACACTCTGCGATGATTTCGCCTGTCGTGTAATCAACCACATCTTCAGCAACGACTTTGCCGATAACCTCTTCAACCAAACCTGGAATTTGGCTAACACCAGCAGCGCGCATCTTCTTGATGGCGCTCTGAGTAAACTTTCGATTCTTACGAACGAGTACTTCCCCGTTCTCGTCGGTCACCTCAATCGCAGCCTTCTGCCCGAGAAGCATGCTAAGGTCCTGTGGCTCGCGTTGAACACCATCCCCCGACGCTGAAAAGTGAATATTTTCGCGCTGATAGAACTCAGCGAGGAGTTCATCTGTCGAATAGCCCAACGAGCGGAGTAACACTGTTGCGGGCAACTTCCGACGACGGTCGATTCTAACATGCAAGATGTCCTTCGCGTCGAACTCAAAGTCCAACCAGGAGCCTCGATATGGAATCACTCTAGCACTGAAAAGCAGCTTACCCGAACTGTGAGTCTTTCCGCGATCATGATCGAAGAACGCGCCCGGTGAACGGTGAAGCTGTGAAACGATCACGCGCTCGGTTCCGTTGACAATGAACGTACCCTCATCCGTCTGAAGTGGAATCTCGCCGAAATAGACTTCCTGCTCTTTGACGTCGCGGATAGTCGGAATTGCATCTTCTTCTTCGCCACGGTCCCAAACAACCAATCGGATGACCACTTTGAGTGGTGCCGCATAGGTCATTCCACGTTGCGTGCACTCCAGTACATCATATTTCGGCTTTTCGAGATGATACGAGACGAACTCTAGTGAGCACGTTTCATTGAAATCTTTGATGGGGAAAACACTCTTGAAAACACCCTGTAAGCCGATGTCTTTACGCTCATCAGCGGGTACATTCATCTGTAGAAATTGAACGTAGCTTTGCTTCTGGATGTCGATCAGGTTGGGGATATCAATCACCTGCTTGATCTGACCGAAGCTATTACGAATTCGGAAATTTTTTTGAACGACGGATGCCATCGGAGTCCTCTTCGCGTTGGGGTCTATGGGAACATACATAAATGCGCCTGACCATCCATGCGCATCTACCAAACCAACTTGTCTGTCACCAAAAGGGTGAAACAGACGAGAATAGGGGTCTGGATACCGATCCAGACCCCTACATCATTATCGTCGCTTACTTAACTTCGACTGAAGCTCCTGCCTCTTCAAGAGACTTAGCGAGCTCATCAGCCTCGCCCTTAGAGATGGCTTCCTTGACAGCCTTCGGTGCGTTGTCAACAAGCTCCTTAGCCTCCTTGAGACCAAGACCAGTTGCCTCGCGAACTGCCTTGATAACCGCGATCTTCTTGGCCCCTGCTGAGGTCAAGATAACGTCAAACTCAGTCTTCTCTTCAGCAGCCTCAGCAGCACCACCGGCAGCAGGTGCAGCTACTGCAACAGCCGCCGCAGCACTTACGCCCCACTTCTCTTCAAGCTCGTCAACCAAATCCTTAACCTGAAGGATAGTGAGGTTGCTTAAGTACTCTACGACCTGCTCGTTTGTTAAATCACTCATTTCGATATCTCCTAAAATTGATTAGTACGTGGCAAATATTGCCGTTTATTTACAAAAATTAACCTAGTTGCTGTTCACGCGCTCGTAGGACCTGAACGAAGCTTGTTGGCGCTGCGGAAAGCAGACGAACAACCCTCGTACCGGAGCCCTGGAAGACGCTCAGTAACTTGGCACGCAACTCATCCTTACCAGGTAAGGTTGAGAGCGCTTTCACTCCATTCTCATCGAGAAGATTACCGTCTAACCACGCACCCTTGAGTACGAGTTTCGGGTTCTCTTTTACATACTCAGTCAAGACCTTTGCTGGAGCCGCTGGATCCTCTTGGTGAAAAGCAATCGCTGAATTGCCTTTAAACAAGGGAGAGATCGTCTCCATGTCGGTGCCTTCAACTGACTTTTTCATCAGGGTGTTCTTAACGACCACATACTCGACTCCCGCGGCCCGAAATCGGTCGCGTAAGTCAGTTACACTGGCTACGTCAAGTCCCTGAAAGTCAGCCACCACAATTGATGGAACACCTTCAAGATCATTCCTAAGTCGCTCGATGACCGCTGCTTTATCAGTTCGGTTCAATTCGATTGACCTCCTCTAGTTCACGGCCGCCCACCAAATAGGACAAAAGTCCTATTTTGATTTGCGGGAATGCTGCAAATAAACAGCCTGAGCCCGCCTCGGCTGGCGCATCATGTCCATCATGATGCATTACGCCACCGCACCAGCTGTCTTTGGCTAGTCGGCCTGTTAAAAAATCTAAAGCGCCCGTTAGGCCGCTTTCGCTAAATCCTGTAATGCGCTGACATCGAGCCGCACACCTGGTCCCATTGTTGAGGATACAGATGCCTGACGCATGTATACGCCCTTAGCTGTGGCTGGCTTGAGACGAATCAAAGTCTCAACCAACGCAACCAAGTTGCCGGTCAAATTTTCGGCTGGAAAGGAAACCTTTCCGATCGGGGCATGAACAACACCCGCTTTATCTACACGAAACTCAACTCGACCAGCCTTCATCTCACCGACCGCTTGAGCTACGTTAAACGTAACCGTACCGACCTTTGGATTGGGCATCAGACCACGTGGTCCAAGGATTCGACCAATACGACCCACAACACCCATCATGTCAGGTGTGGCAATCACTTTATCGAAATCAAGAAAGCCCTCATCTTTGATTCGAGTAGCAAGGTCCATGTCGCCAACGATGTCTGCTCCGGCAGCCAGTGCCTCTTGAGCTTTCTCGCCCTTAGCGAAAACCGCAACCTTGACTGCTTTGCCCAAACCATGTGGGTAAACGACGGCACCACGAACCATTTGGTCCGCGTGACGTGGGTTAACACCTAGGTTAACGGCAACGTCTACGGTCTCGTCAAATTTGACGTGTGATAGTGACTTCACGAGTGTCAACGCTTCGTTTGGGTCGAACAGCTTATCGCGGTCCACCTTTGAAAACGCTTGACGGTAATTTTTTCCACGCTTTGCCATAATTAACTCCTGCGGGGCCCGGTACACGCGTTCCGTCAACGCTCCCGGGGCTGTTTACATACAAAGGCATCGTCAACGATGCCCAAAAGAAAACTTAATCGGTAACAACGATGCCCATGGAACGCGCGGTCCCAGCGACGGTCCTACAAGCGGACTCGATGCTCGTTGTATTAAGGTCCGGTAAC
>JBMYRY010000367.1:0-3747 GCA_049602795.1 Bradymonadia bacterium | reverse complement strand
TTCTTCGCACGTAAAGCCCTGAGGGCAATTCGCATCAGAGGCACATTGAAACTTCATCGCAGATTCGCTACCGCCCGTGCCACCATTACCCCCGAATCCTATGCTATCGGTCGGTGGTGCTGGCACACAGACGCCAAATCCCGTGTCTCGGCTTTCGCAAATTTCCCCCTCTCCACACATGCCATCAGTACGGCACTGCCGAATACATAAGCCATCACCCTCACCGTATAATTCACAGGTTGGTTGTTCCGAGGGGCAATCATCATCACTACCACATCCGAGAACACAGAGGCTGATCTCGCCGAAATGCTTACAGCGTTCCGCGTCCTCACAATCATCATCTACTTCGCACTCTAAGCCACTGTTCACAGCGGTCCCCGTGTCAGCAACGCCGCTATCTCCAATTGCACGTTCATCCGGTCCCTTTACGGCATCCCCCGAACACGCGGAGAGCACCAAAAAAACGACTAACGAAAGACCGATTTGAAATGAATGTGCCGGTTTCATGAAACCCCCCTCTTTGATTCATCACACATTAGCGACACTAACAAGATCGACTTTTTGGCGGTTTTGATCAATACCTATCTTGTATCCACAACACCTTGAGAAACCCATGGTTGAAAAGCAGCACAAATCAAAAGGTGGACGAAGAGGGTCCTCAACGAAGATTAACTTCATGCGAAAACATGGCGCACGGTTTGAGAAACTCCCGCTAAAGCCAGAGCATTTCGCCCATCGCGAACTCAGCCTTTTGAAGTTCTTTCGAAGAGTGCTCGCGATGGCTGAAGACGTTCAAACGCCACTCCTTGAACGTATGCGATTCCTGGCCATCTGCTCCACCATAACCGATGAGTTTTTTGAAATTCGCGTTGCGGGGATCAAACAACGAATCCAATTTGCCATCAGTGACGATCGTCCGGATGAACTCGGTCAAGTAGAAGTACTCAACCGCATTAACCAGGACGTAACGGCAATGTTAGATGAGCAGTATCGACTTCTCAACAAGAGCGTTCTGCCAAATCTTGCCGCCGCAGGTATCGAAGTCTTCAAACGCAAGAGTTGGTCACCGGCACAAAAGAAGTGGGCAGCAGAATACTTCAGGCGGGAAGTCGCGCCAGTGCTGACACCTGTGGGGCTCGATACGTCGCACCCGTTTCCACGAGTGCTCAATAAGTCGCTCAATATGATCGTTTCCATCAGGGGGGAAGATGCATTTGGACGTGAGAGCACTCACGCAGTCGTCCCTGTCCCTCGATGCCTTCCAAGACTCATCCGATTACCAGAAGAAATTGCCGGCGCCGAATATGGTTTCGTCATGCTCTCCTCTATGATTCACGAACATGTCGAGGCTGTTTTTCCCGGTATGGAGATTTTGGGGTGTCATCAATTTCGGCTTACTCGTAATGCCGACCTTTGGGTCGAAGAAGAAGAAGTAGAAGACCTACTTGACGCATTGAGAGGAGAGCTATTTCGCCGGCGTTATGGCGATGCTGTACGGCTGGAGGTTGCGCACAACTGCCCCGACCCCGAAGTGGAGCTGCTACAAGCGCAATTTGGTTTAGAAAGTGTCGACGTGTATAGAGTGAACGGACCAGTCAATCTCCATCGGCTGGACAAAATGTACGACATCATCGATCGACCCGATCTAAAGTTCCGCAATTTTGTACCGGCGAGTCTCGTCGCCACAACCGAAATAGACCTCTTTGAAAGACTTCAGCGAAGCGATGTCTTGCTACATCATCCCTTCGAGTCTTTCTCGCCGGTCGTGGAATTAGTTCGACAAGCCGCTAACGATCCCTCGGTCCTTGCGATCAAGCAAACAGTTTATCGTAGTGGTAAAAACTCCCCCATGGTCGAGGCCCTCATCGATGCCGCCAGGGCAGGTAAAGAAGTCACCGCCGTTGTGGAATTGCGCGCACGATTCGATGAAGCTGCAAACATTGACCTCGCAACCCGACTCCAAGATGCGGGTGCTAACGTCGTCTATGGTGTAGTCGGCTACAAAACCCACGCAAAGATGTTGCTCATTGTACGACGGGAACAGCACGGGATTCGGCGGTACGCCCACCTAGGCACTGGTAACTACCACACCGGCACATCTCGGGCATACACAGATTTCGGATTGATGACAGCCGATCCGGCATTCACAGAAGACGTACACAAACTCTTTATGCAATTGACCGGCTTAGGTAAAGCCATCAGCCTTAAAAAATTGTTACAATCTCCATTCACCCTCCAACCCAAATTACTGGAACTCTTGGCGGACGAGGTTAAGGCAGCACGTGCCGGTCTCGAAGCGTACGTCTGTTTGAAGTTGAACTCTCTGAGTGACCCAACAATGATCAAGGCTCTATACGCCGCTTCAATGGAAGGCGTTCGCGTCGAACTGATTGTTCGTGGCGTTTGCTGTCTTATCCCGGGCATTCCAGGGATCTCAGAAAATATCAAGGTACGTTCAATCGTCGGTCGGTTCCTCGAGCATTCTCGCATATTCTATTTTCACGCCAACGGCGAACGAAAAACGTTTCTAGCGAGTGCTGATTGGATGGTTCGAAACCTATACCGACGGATCGAAACCTGTTTTCCTATCGAAGACGACGCACTCAAACAAAGAGTAGTCGACGAAGGATTGAATCCATATTTGAAGGACAACCAGGGCGCCTGGTCAATGAACGCCGATACAACTTTTGAACGATGTGTGCCGAAGGGGAAAGCCAAACCATTCTCCGCCCAAGGCCACCTACTAGAACTGCATCAAACACGAACGAGGTGATGTCAAACATGGTGCTTGAAAACAAACAGGTATTTATTACTGGGGGATCCGGCGAAATTGGTCGGTCACTCGCTCACAGCCTGGCGAAAGCCGGGGCAGACATTACGCTGACATACTTTTCAAATCATGACGGCGCCGAAGCAACTGCTCAACTTGTGCGCGCAGCAGGCCGAAACTGCACCATCCTGAGGGCTCATCTCGGTAAAGATAAATCCGTGGAAGCCCTACTCGAGATCATTCGTACCATCGGGCCCTTCGATATCTTCATACACAATGCGGCATCGGGCGTACTCAAACCCATGTCAGACTTAACCACCAAACATTGGGATTGGACGCACCAAGTCAACGTCCGCTCATTTTTTGCCCTCACTCAAACCCTTTTTTCGGATGGAATCATTCGGGATCGCGGTCGCATTCTGGCGCTGAGCTCACTCGGCGCCCTTCGGGCGATTCCGCAATACGCAGTGGTAGGCTCTAGCAAAGCCGCTCTCGAATCCCTCATCAGACACGTAGCCGCTGAGGTCGGCGTGCGCCAAATCACAGCAAATGTGCTCTCGCCGGGGGTCATTGACACTTGGTCACTCAAACAGTTTCCGAACCGAGAAGAATTGCTAGGTCTAGCTCAAATGCGAACGCCCATTGGACGATTGACTACGCCAGAAGATGTCGCGAAAACTGCCCTGTTTCTATGCAGCGACGAAGCGAGTATGATTACCGGTCAAACCATCACAGTGGACGGTGGATATT
Organism: Bradymonadia bacterium; assembly: GCA_049602795.1. Lineage (GTDB taxonomy): Bacteria > Myxococcota_A > Bradymonadia > UBA7976 > UBA1532 > JBMYRY01. Next base: position 227 of record JBMYRY010000367.1, on the reverse strand, counting down.
CCATCTTAGCTTGAAGATTAGAAGCGACGACTCACCAAATGGGGGTTATCTACGACATGGGACCACGCTTGCTCGGCATCCCACTTTTGACTGCTCATCAACCACTGAACCGTAATTTGACCAAGTGATGTGAAGGGCAGATAAGCCTCGGAAAAAGTCCGTCCTTCCTTCGCTTTCATCTTAGCAATGGCCCACTTAATCTCCGCTTCCACGGCTAGCATGCCCCC
>JBMYRY010000366.1:0-3748 GCA_049602795.1 Bradymonadia bacterium | reverse complement strand
TTTCTGATACCTTAGGGGGGATGATGAGTTGATTACGTCTCTCGCATTCATCGTTGATGCGTTGAGCAGACTGTAAATGAGTTAGTAAAGATGAAAATACGTCTATTTCGAGGATTGATAGGGATGATACTTCTGTTCGGTTGTGATGCCGAACAAAGACCGCCTATTACTGAGCCTACGCGTCCGTCACCTGCGAGAACTGATGCGTCTAGTTTTGTGGACATGAACAGCGCGGATGCATCGATTGACGTAGACGCAGAGAGCACGGTCGATGCAGCAGCCCAGATCGACTTAGATGTCGGCATTGATGCGGAGCTCGATTCCGCCGTGTTCCCTGAGATTCCGTTTTCAATCGAGACGAGAATTGGCGAACGCCGCACGCGCGCGGGGATCGAGAACCGAGTGACCTGCCAGGTACTTAATCAAGTCGGTGAGCCCATTGAAGCTATAGATGCCGTGGTTGAAGTACAGCCGTCGTCTGGATTTGAACGAACGGAGAGCGGACTGATTGGTAGACGAGCTCGAGATTATACGATTACCTGCACTGCCCCCAACCTCGGGCTGCGTGATGCGACGCCAGGCATCTGGACCGTCTTGCCGAGTGATCCGAGTAAAGTAGTCACCTCCTTGTCCACGGATGACATGGATGCGGGTGACGACGTTGATGTGTCGTGTTTATCATTCGATGCCTTTGGTAATCCCGTCAGTGGCGCTGACTTCGAGGTTGTGGTCGAACCCATCCCTGGGCGAGTTGTTCAGAACGATTTAAGTCTGACGATTCAAAGTAGTGGCAGTTACGCGATCTCATGTGCATTGTCCGGCGTCGATGAATTGGATTTTGTCTCGCTCGATGTGCGGCCCGATTTGCCCGCTCAAATTTCGATTCTGTTGGAACCTGATCAGGCCGTTTATCGACTCGGGCAGGTTCTTGGATTGGCTGCGTTAGCGTCGGATCGTTTTGGTAATCCAATTCCTGACGCCCCCTTCGTGTTCTCAAGCGAACCGGAGTTGCCACCTTTCGGCACCGGTCGATTCTTAGCTGCTCAGCAGGGCGTTCATGTCCTTCGCGCCGAGGTGTTGCCACCGACATACAATAATCGCGAACTCGTGAATGAACGTCAGATTTTGATTAATGTGGATGGTCCCGGAATTCTGTGCGATGCGCCGGGGTTTGGAGAGGTCGTTGTTCATCAACCTGGTAATCCATTGACGATCTATGGTGTGGCTGAAGACGTGGTCGGGGTCGATGAAGTTCGGGTTGACGGTCAGAATGTCGCGTTACGGGCAGATGGCAGCTTTGCTGCGACTGTGACGCCCCGATGGGGGCTGAACATTCACGACATCGTAGCGACCGATTCCACCGGCGAGGAGAGTTCTACATTCTGCGCTTACTATGTGGCAAATGGCTTTGTGGATGCCGGGCGAGGTCTAACAGACGCATTGCAGTTGTGGCTGGGTCAAGATGCGGTTGATGATGGCGGTTCATCAAGCCCGCTCAGAAGTTTGGGGGACGCTCTCCGCCGCATGATCAATGCGCCTGGTCTCCGAAACCGAGTTCACGAAGCAATTTCCGCTCAAAACCCGATTGTTCCAAATGAGTGCCGAACACGGGTTTTGGGCGTGTGCATTTTTCGACTTGGTGTTGACTACCGGGATTACGAGAATAACGGACCGAATCAGTTTTCCATGACGCTGCTCGAAGACGGCTTCAACGTAGAGGTTGAGTTGAGAGAGCAGATTCTTAGAGCGAAGTTGAGGGGGACGCTTGGCAATAATGTTCGACTCCGTGCTGAGTACATCCGCGTTAATATCACCTTTGATGTGTCGTTGGATGGCAATGGAAGACCAAGCATTTCTGTGCGTTCGATTCAAAACCCCCAGGTGGGAGATTTAGATGCGGACTTTAGCGGAATTCTCGGGTTCCTATTTGAATTGGTTTTCGAGGCCTTCGAGGGTGTTGTTCGCGATATTGTGGTGGATACCATTCGAGATTTTCTGTCTGATAACGTCGACCGCGTGTTGACAGATTTATTTGGCAATATCGAGATCGGGGAACTAGGTGCTGGATTCTCTGTGCCGAGTCTTGCTGGAGGCGATGATGTCGAACTGAGTGTTGTCGCTCAGCTTGATCGCCTTGATTTTTCTCCCGAGCGTATCGCAGTTGGGCTAAAATCCACGGTTCAGGGACCTACTGTCCTAGCCGATGTTGGTCTTGGCATTCCACGATTACCCGGTGCAGATGACCTTGCATTGAATCCAGAGGGCTCTGTTGCTGCCGGCGTTCGTATCGGGTTGTTAAATCAAATTCTCTATACGCTCTGGAGAGCTGGATATTTCGAGCTGCAGGCGGGCGGACTTGCTGATCGATTGACTGATTCGTTACCGGATGGTGCGGACTTTCAATTTCGTCTTCCCACTTATCCATGGGTGACTGGAACACCTGAGGGGACGGGGCTAAGGGTTTTTATTGGACCGATTGTCGCAGAGTTTTCTGACCCTGTTTTCGGCGTGATTGCTCTTCAAGCCGCTGCAGAATTTGGTGTGGACGTTGTCTTGAGCGGTGAACGTGATATCGAATTTGAAAATATTGGGTTGGTGGATTCGTTGTCTGTATCGTTTCTTGGTGGCGCGGTGACTGATGACTTAAGAACGCTCATCGAGACGAGTCTGACGGATATTCTGACCAATCTCATTGACCGCTCACTCAATAACGGTTTGCCAACATTGCCACTCCCAGAATTTGTGATTCCTGCGAGCTTGGCAGAGTTCGATCTGCCTACTAACACGGGGCTTGGCTTAAGAGCACCAACGCTCGAAGGAGATGAGGCGAAATGGTCTTTGGGAGGTACGTTCGGTGAGTAGAATATATGTACTTGGTTGGGGGCTTTTGGCGATGAACTGGTTCGGTTGTGCGGATCATGTGGATGAGAGACCTCCCGCGCAGATGGATGCTCAGCTCCTTGATATGACTACAGACCAGTTTCCTGCTGACGTAGGTGCTGATGCCATGGTCGAACTTGGAGAACCTGCATACGTCGAGTTGTCTATTTCCCCTCGAAAAGCCCTGTACACGCAATCGGAAACCCCCAGGGTTAGCGCCGTGGTGTATGACAGGCTAGGTGATGAGTTGGTCGACTATCCGGTACGGTTTGACACACGACCAGTTGAATCAGCGACGGTTGATCTTGATGGTACAGTTCATTTTTCTCGGGAAGGGGCTGGGGCAGTCCGTGGGTGTGCAACACCCGACTTGTGTGGCCGGGTTAGTTTCTTTGTTGATGATAGTGCACCTCTCCTAGAGGTGATTTCACCAACCAGAGGTGAATACATTTCTGGTGAACCCACGATCACGGTGGAAGGCAGAACGGATCCGGGGGGAGGCGTTGAGATTTATCTGAATGACCAAGAGTTGGATGTTGACGATGAAGGATATTTTCGAGCAGAAATAAGCGCTGAGTTTGGATTGAATCTAGTCGATTTGATTGCTGATGATGGGGTGCGAAGACCCGCGACTCGCTCCGTGAGAGAGGTGGTTTGGTCTCCAACGATACAAGCTCGAACCGGCGCTCAAATCGAAATTCAATCCGCGGCGAGTATGAAGATAGGGCAAGTTGCCCTCGACGGCGAATCATTCGACAACCCAGAGGGGGCGAACCCTCTACGTGCGCTTAGCTTGACTGAGACCTTGGAGCTTCTTTTGGTTCGAGTGGATGCAATGGGGCTGGTGGAAAATCCGCAATTGTTAGCT
>JBMYRY010000365.1:0-3754 GCA_049602795.1 Bradymonadia bacterium | reverse complement strand
TGATTTTTTCCTCCTCACCCTAATGGGGAGAAAAAAGAGTGGAGGCGCCGGGAGTCGAACCCGGGTCCGGAAACGGTCCACTACGGACGTCTACATGTGTATTCCATGTTTAAATTTACCCTTACGCACACCCATGGACAGGTCCTTGTAAGGGGAGTCATCCTAAAAATCTCATGCCGGTACCAAGATGACAAAATACCCACACCAGCCTACTAAAGTTATGCCCGACTAGCCCCGTAGACAAAAACTAGTCAGACAGGAATGTACTGGTTTTTAAGCAGCCATTGCCATTTCTACATCGTCATTTGCGATTGTATTTTCAAGCCTTTCTAACGCGGTGACCTGGACCCGCGACACGCAGCCCGAGCTTCTTCATCCCCGTCGAAGCCGTTTCGCCCCCATATTGTCAAAGACATCCCCGTCCAACTGGACAGGGATCGCACTGTAGGGGGAAAGCTGTGTTGTGTCAAATGTCAGTCCACGACTTACTTGAGGGGTGGGCGGCGACCGGCTCTCACCCCACCGGTTGGTCCCACTGCCAAGACCTGATTTCGGGGGTGAATCTGCGCGAAGTCGTTGAATCCATTCATTGGTGTAACGCTACACCAATTCTGTGCTCCTAATGTCTCGACTTATATTACGGGCAAAGTGGGACTTTTTTGTAAGTGGTTAACTTCACTTGGTTTCTGTTCTTGGCATGAGCAGTGCATTCTTAACCGTTTGAATAAAACATCAACGGAAACAAAAGGAGATTTTATGATGCGTTTATCAACTTTAGCTCTGCTTATGTGTTGCCTGCTTTTTGCTTGTGACGATAAAGATACGTCCAAACCCGGGCCAGATGCCGGTACTGCGGGCGCCGCAGGTGACGCTGGCTCTGGCGGCGAAGCTGGCTCTGGCGGTGCAGCCGGTGCAGGGGGCGAAGCGGGTTCTGGCGGTGCAGCGGGTGCAGGTGGTGAAGCCGGTGAAAGTCCTGAACCCGACTGCGTGGATTTTTCCATTTTTCAAACCTGCGATGAGGACGAATCGGTTCGCGAATGTTGGTCAAACTCCAGTTCGTGTACCGAGAGTGACTCACCCTTGGGTACAACCTGTGACACGGACGATGATTGTGACCGAGGCAGTTGCATCAACGATGCTGTCTGCAATGAAGCACACGCCACCTGTGTTGAGGATGCTGGCTTTCCGGATGCAGCGGACTGTCTACGCCTCTTTGAGTCCTGTCTGGCTGAGCGTGGTGAGAGTGCCGTTGGTGACTGTGGTGCCCTGGTGAATGAGTGCACAGCATCTTTAACGGCATGTGAATAGCTGCACCGCATGGACACAGAGAGCTCAGTGTTTTTCGCTGAGCTCTCGATTCGTCTTCCCCCGGGCCAATCAGCCAGTAACGGTCTGTCGCTTACTGAAGCTCAGACCGCCGCACCGTCCATTCATGCATAACGCGCCCAGTTTGATTATGTACCCGCCCGGTCAAGGTCGGCTCCGCGCCTGTTGTGTCCACATCCAGGGTCACAAAGGAATTCCCGTCATCATAGCAAAAGCGCTCCAAGTCAGCTGATGAGGGACAGGGTGAGGCATCTGCATACGCAAGTGGCGAGGATGTAAACTCGGGAATGTCGTACGCCCGACTGGGCACGACACCAAAAGAAGATCGATGAATATCCCCACTCAAGAACGCCACGCCTTCAATGCCGTCGCTGTCAATGAAGTTCAGGAGGCGGTTTCTTGCTACGTTGTATGACGCCCAGGAGTCGGTTGAGCCTTCCGGTGTGAAGCGACTGCCGCAGCCAATGAGTTTAAAATCAGCCGTAGAGGCGTTTAATTGCTCTCTTAGCCACGCTTCCTGAGCGAGTCCTAGCGGACCATCATCCCGAGAGAGTTGTGGCGGTGTGGGGTCAACCTCGCATCGTAGTCCCGAATCGCCAATGTCGGGTCGATACATTCGGCAATCGAGCATGAATAGTTCCACCGGACCATAGCGGTAATTGAAGAACACACCCGGCGTCGCAGGTAAGCCTGCCGCTGGATTTGCCCAATACTCAACAAAGGCATCCAAGGCATAGTCCCGATTGAGGCAGGTCCCATTGGAGTTGTTTGCCAAAAAGTCATGATCGTCCCACGTTGCCATGGTGGGGACATTGGCAAGCAATGCTGCGCGTTCTGGCAGATTTCTAAATCGGCGGTAATGCCACCGCAAGGCGTCTAAATGATGCGTGTTTGCATAGTGGTTATCGCCCATAAATAAGAATAGGTCGGGTTGTTGGGCAAAAATGCTGTTGAAGATGGGCTGGTCGTCCAAGCGACTGCAGGAGCCCAAGCCAATCCGCAACCGTGCTGGGGTTTCAGTCGCTGGCGCAGTACGAATACTTCGCACGGTTTGGCTCGCGTCTCCATCCACTTCAACTCGGTAGTAATACATCGTGTCAGGCGCAAGATTCCTTGCGTGGAGGACAGCGGTAAAATCGTCCGCCACAGTCGGGTAGACCCAGTCTACCACCGGGGCATCGGTTAAATCTTCGCTCGTGCCAATGCGTAAGCCCACCAATCGCGTCGCATCCGCCCGAAACCACACGCTCACGCCATCAGCACTGGGTGGTCCAATCATAGGTCCGTGTGTGACCCCCGAAGACCAACACGTGTTGCATCGATTACCAAGAGACTGAGTAAAGGATCGCACCTCGTCACCCGAATTGTCCGTGCCAATGTTTGGCAGGTCATTCTGACAGTGCACCGGTTCTCCGTTAAATCGAACTTCAAGGCATTCCGGGGTCCAGCGGTTATTGTTGCTGCTCGTGTCGGTGGTTCGTAGCGTCACCTCATCAAATAGAGCCCGCGGTTTCTGAGTGTCAAAATGATAGACCTCGGTTTCTCCACGTTCTCGGTCATCTACATCCAGTACGTTGAGTTCATAACATCCGGCTCGACCAAAACAGATTTCCATGGGATCGTCCGTGCCCGCGTATTCAAGGTCAGCAGTTTTTATCGATACAACAATCGAACTGACGTTCTCAGAGAGGGGAGGCGCTTCGGGTGGTTCAGCTGGGATTGGTCCCGTCACCATGGCGTCAATGCCTTGGTCCAACTCAACTGCTGCATCCACACCCAAATCTGTTGTGATCCCTGCATCCGTAGGCGTTGAGGGTGTTTGACACCCGTAGCTGCCATCGGCATTCGCCTCGCAGGTAGCTGGTTCAATACAGCCCACGCCATCGTTGCGACAATCGGTGATTGAAGCATCCGTGATACGAGCATCTGCAGCGGGCATTGTGGCGTCCGCTGAAGGGCGAATACACACGTATGCACCGTTCGCATCCTCCACACATAGATTCGGTGCTTGGCAGCTTTCGGGCGCGCTCATACAATCTTGCGTTGGGGCCGCGTTATCCGAAGGACCGCATGCAGACAGACTCATCAATAGGGCGGTTGTGCTCACGCACATGCCGAACTTGGCGGTTAAGGTGCTCTTTCGTTTCATTGACGCTCTCCCTCATTCTCATCGATGCCCTTCTTACCACGCAATCCTCTCTTGATAAAAGTAAAGCCATCTTTCGACTAGCAGGAGTCAAACTTGTTCTGAAGGGCGCACGTCACCCACGGGATTTATTCTAATGAGCATGGCTGCTCTTTGGTTATCGTCTGGCGCCAGCGGTGCCGTGGTAGGCGATACAGGACATGGTCAGCAAGGGGATGATTTTCCGCAAGGCTCGGGTGTTTAAAATTATCAGTCGTGTTATGGGTCATCCCCAGTTTTTTC
>JBMYRY010000364.1:0-3756 GCA_049602795.1 Bradymonadia bacterium | reverse complement strand
CCAGCTTCGTAGCGGATAACACCATATTCTTCTGGGCATGGTGGCTTTCTTGGGCGCCATTCATGGGTCTATTCGTGGCCAGAATTTCAAAAGGTCGTACCGTTAGGCAAGTCATTCTTGGCTGTGTCGGTGGTGGGAGCCTCGCCTGTTGGACAGGATTTTCCATCCTCGGACACAGCACGATGGATTTCATCGCGAAGGAACAAAAACAATTGACGGCTCTCTTCAATACTGCTCAGCAAAATGGCGGTTCCGTAGACTCACCACAAGTAGTGGTGGAATTACTTGCTGCGCAACCAATGTCCACAACGGTCGTTGTTCTCTTCTTCATTCTGAGCTTTATTTTTGTGGCGACATCATTAGATTCGGCAGCATTCACGCTCGCCTCCTCCGCCTCATTAGATTTGCCTCCAGATGGTCAACCTCCCCGCTGGCATCGCTTGGTATGGGCTTTCGTTTTGTCTGGGACCGCGCTGTCTCTTATGTATCTCGGGGGACTCAAAATTTTACAGGCGGCATCGGTGGTTGTTGGCTTACCCCTGGTGGGCGTGATGACCGCCATGGTCATTTCCTTCATGAAACATCTCAGACATTCAAATTGACAAAAAATAAACCCATAAGTAGATTTTCCTTTCGAATTCGTAAGAAATATTGTTAATTGCGATCGAAAACTTACTGGGAGTAAATCTATGTACCGTGCTGACAATTGTTTTTTCTTGTGTTTTCTCGCTTGTTTCGCTCTCGCGTGTGGTGATGAAAATACCGTAAGCGATGAGCCATTCACACCGTCTCGGGACTTGTCTGAGTCCCCGATGCAGGATGTAGCGATTATCCCAGCGTCTCCAGATGCCGGCACAGGCAATAGTGGCAACCCAGATGGTACATGTCCCGCTTCCCCCCCTGTCAGCCCGGAGAACGTACCATGTACTCAGTGGCAATGTGACCGAGCAGATTACCCAACATGCTGGCGCTGTGAAACGGTGGATGCACCTGACGGCATGACCTGCTCGACACCGTCCGGCGCCGTTGGTCAATGCGAGTCAGGCGTGTGCAGAGGCGAAACCACTGCCCCCGATATGGGTACGACCCCAATTACTCCAGGGGGCGACGCTCAAAACATCAACAGCACCGGACCGAACACCGTCGAGGTAGGTTCTCTCGAACTGTCACTAGGTCAGTGGGAATTGAACATGACCCAAACGGTCAATACCTACCTCCCAACTGGTGTAAGCAATGCGCCCACAATTATTCTCCATCACGGTTTTGGGCTCAGTGCTCAGGACTACGCAACATACGGTTCTTACCTGGCGAGTTGGGGTTATGTCGTGATCATGCCTAATACGGCTACCAATATTTTCGGTGGTCCGACCCAACGCGACATGGCTGATATTCTGACTGCTCTGCTTGCTTGGCTCGATGCGAGTTCCACCGACAGCACCCACCCATTAAGCGGACTGATTGACACACGAGGCTATATCCTCGCTGGGCACTCCCTCGGTGGCAAACTCAGTTTCCTTGTCGGAACCGAATCAAATCGAGTATTGGGTATTTTCGGAATCGACCCTGTGGACACGGCAGGCGGTCCGGGTGCAATGCCCTCTCCGACGGCACCATCTGTGGCTCCGGAGCTTATGTCTAGAATCAACGTCCCAATGGTCATAGTGGGAGAAACAACCAATGCGACAAGTGGCTTTGGACCGGCATGCGCCCCTGTTGAGGACAATTTTGAACAGTACTATGCGGCGGCTTCAAGTCCCGCTCTGAAGATTGAAGTACTTGGAGCAAGTCACATGTCATTCCTGGACAACCCGAACTGCGGTTTCGCATGCTTTGCATGCCCGGCGGGTACCGATGATCCGACCAACACCCGTCGACTGACGCAGAAGTACCTCACAGCATTTGCCTTTATGGTCTTTGGACAGCAAGACTGGGCCCGCAATGTTCTCGTTGGCGATGGGATGCTATCCGACGTCAGTGCGAACTTAGTGACCTACGAGCTCTCTGGAGGCTTCTAATCGACCTCAAGGTCTGCCTTGTTCCATAGGCGTAAACCAGGCATCCCCCGTGTAGGTCGCTTCTCCTCCATTTGACACAGATACTCTTGATTGCAACTGATTCAAGCCCGTTGCGTCATCGAACACACCTACGTTCGCGAAAGCGATTGCATATCTCGGCAGTCCTCTTAGCCGAGGCTCTGGGTCAGCTAAGCGCAAGGCAAGATGGTAATCTCCTTCCGGCATATCCAATGGCAAGCCAATCTCCACAATGAAACTAAAGGCTGACTCCCAGGTTCGCGGATCCTCAGCTAGTTTTGCCGACCATTGCTGTGCGCGTTCCAAATCCTGAAGCACGACCTCCACATCACGTCGATGAATCGGCGTGGCAAAACCTTGATTCCATCCCGTGACCTCGATTCGGAAGAGACCGCCTGTGGAGACTTCCACCGAGTGTTCAACTCGTTCAAGAACGAATCGATAGCCAAGGCGTTCCACAATTTCATCCCAACAGCCTTCACTCTGAAAACGAGCAATCACATCAGGATGATAATCACCATTCAAAAACGTCCAATGAAAACGAGAGAGTTCGTCGAGGGCAACCTCACAATGAGCACGGTCGGACAGCGCACATGTCTCCCCGCCCATCACAGCACAACGTGAGTTCTCCTCAAGCCACGGTTGTTCAACATCTGGATTCACGTAGGTACCAAAATCGCTCGCCGACGCCAAAAAGCAATCATTATGCTGTCCAATACGCCTTCCAACGCCTTCGGATGCGCAATCTACATCTGCACCGAACAATTCGGTTGTGTAACGTGGCGTTCTGAGTTGAACAGTTCGAGACTCGGGCAAGATCATTAATAGATGCTCCACAAGCTCGCGTCGGGCCCGGCGATCACTGTCCGACCAAATGCCCAAATCCCCCCAATAGTCGGTATAATACCACTCTCCCCAGGCGCCAATAAATCCGGCCTGAATTGTAAGAATCACATCCGCATTCTCATGCAGAACATCGGTCAATTGAGACAGATGTCTAGCGACCCGTTCCGGGTGCACATCCCCGTAGGGTAAGGACGCAGAGGCTGTATACCGAAATCGTAGAATCGCTTTTAGACCTGAGTTCTTGATGCGGTTGAAGTCTTGATTGAGCACCTGCAGTTCTTCGGCGCTAAGGTCTTCGGTACGATGCGCCCCCAGATCAATGACCAACAAAACCAGCCGCTTCCCCGTGGCATACACCCGGTCGAACACGATCTGTTGAATCGGAGTCGACTGCGTACCATTCAGGTGCTGTTCGACATGCACATATATCCCTCGTTCAGGATTAGACATATCACCGACCGTTGCCGTATACGTAATGCCCGTAAGTATGGTGGGATCAACTACCTCTGCGTCAGACTGAGCGCTTCGTTGGGCGTCCACATAAGCACTATCTTCAAGGCGTACATCCATCAATCGTCCAGCATCAATAGCCAAATCCTGCCTGAGCATTTGGTCTGCCGCCTCGACACGTGTGTCGCTATCGATTTCAGGCGGTTCGCTGTTCATTCCAAACTCGCGCGTTGAATTACGCTCCGCGTCTTCCACTCGAGCGTCCAGTAGTAAAGTGTCTTGTTGCCTTACCTCGCATGCCAGCAATGCATATGCGATCATCCATAGATACAGCCTCATATTCCTCTCCCCTGATGCTCCAGCAAATTGTCATCCTTTTTTGTCAGAGTCATCTCTTGAGTTTAGGCTAGGATTTCTGTTGGGCGTA
>JBMYRY010000363.1:0-3766 GCA_049602795.1 Bradymonadia bacterium | reverse complement strand
CCCCACTTGCACTCGTATTGGCGCCGGATGAACCGATATTCATGCTCAGCGGATTCGCACATGTGCCAGGTGGAGGCAAAGGCATACATAGTCCCGTCGCATCACATTCAAACCCATCCTCACACGGGGTCTGAGCATCACAACTCGCAGGTGTAGTGAGCATCACATTCATTTCATGAACTACCCCATTCTGTGCCAGTCGGTCAGCCTCACCAACCTCCTCACCATTGGCAAAGAAGGTAGGACCTCTTTGATCAACAAACAGGGCGTCACCAGATAATGATGAAAGAACCGCACCGCCTAGGAGTTCAAGTCTGGAATAATACCCTGTCGTCACGATGTATCTCAGGCTATCTTCCAACAACTGCGTGTCGATGTCGTTCAATTCCTCGGGTGAACCAGGTAGCGACGCCATCCACTGTCGGAACGCCATGTCGTTTGGCGCGAACAGTGTAAAGTTCGCCTCTTGGTCTTCCAATTCACGGTTCATCTGAACACGCTGCAGCGCTGCCTTCATCATACTAAAAGTGGAATCATACGCATCGAGGACATCGATCACATCGTCGAGAACAGGTACACTATCGCAGCCCCCATCGAGTACGTTGACGACAACGTCTCCAGAGACATCGGAATTGAAGCTATCGACAAACACATAGTAAGGCACCCCAGCCTCTGCGTTCAAACTGAGTTGCGATGTTGTCAGGTTACCAACATTAGTCGCATCATCGTTGCAACACGAATACAATACGCCATCATCACAACTCGTCTGAGCTGCAATGGTGTCACAGACCTCGCGTCGAATATGAAGAACGGTGTCAAAATCCGAGCCATGGGTCGTAATACATACTCGACGATTCTCGTCAGGACTCATGAATCGATACACACGCTCTCTGTTCCGAGCACCAGCGCCACATGTTGTCCAGTAAACAGACCCGCCACCATCAATGCTCTCAGTGAAACTACCGTAGGTAATTTCTGTTGGCATGATACAACCATCCAATTCAATGGGTGGTAAGAGAACCTCGTCAATTACATGGAACAGCCCGTTGTACGCACGTTGGTCAGCAGCCTTCACGGGCGCACCACCAATCAACAAATTATTCTCGTTGACTGACACACTGAGTCCTTTGCCTAAATCGGTCATCACTTCAGGCAAGGTTGCAAGACGAGCCGCATCCAAGTCTGACAAAACACGGTGATACCGAATCAATTCCTCCAAAAGTTCAGGATCCGCGACAATATTCTGATACGACGCGCTATCGAATTCACGCAACAGATCAAACGCGTAGTTCGTTGGCGCGAAAAGGGTTATCGGACCATTGTCTTCAAATGACTGTCGCAATCCCACTTGTTCAACAAATGCGAGAAATTCGGAGAACATGGGCAGACTACACTGTCCGCCCTGACACAGACCGCCATCTCCACAGTCTGTGTCAGCGAGACAACTGCCGGATGGAGGATACCGTCGACTGGCGAGTTCACCAAACAAGGTCTTACGTGGTGGTAGAGGCATGCACTGGTCATCGAGACATCGACAGCCTTCGACTTCGATCTGACAGGCAATAGACGTCGCGCATGCAGGTCCACCGCCAATGGAGCAATCAAATGGAACCATCAAAACTTCGTCCAACACATTCACAAAACCATTATCGGCATCAAGATTTGGACGGTCGATACTCTTCGCATTGACGAAGTCGAAGCTTCCTCTTCGCTCGAACTCCAAAAATGGGCCAGCTACACTTGACGCCCGCTCGGACATCATCAACTCATCCGTTGAACGCTTACCATCTATGAGATGGTGTAGAATGAACTCGCGCAGGCGATCATCATCTTGAACCAACTCCGCCTGAAAGCCTGGAAAGTTTGCCTCCATTCGATCGAAGGCTGTTTCAGTCGGCGCGAATAAAGTGTAATCGTCCTCACGGTCTAGTAAACTATCCAACCCTGAGATTCTCAGCCAGTGTAGTAAGGTTCGAAATCGCCTCTCTTCCCGTTCAATTAGACTCAGAACCGTGTTCGGCCGACGACAACCACCTTCGGTGAGTGAGAGCCGGAAGTACCCCTCGGCCGGCACTGCGCCCTGGAATGAGGGCGTACACCCATCAACAACGATATAGTATTTTTCATTTTGCTCAACTTCGAACTCCATTGCTGACTGCGGTGCGCCAGCAAACGCTGAGTCATCGTTACAGACCTCGCAAAAGCCATCAGAGTCGCCGTTGGTGGTGGTACCGGCACATTGAGAATCTTGGTTGTCTACGCAGTTCGACCGAACGTAGATTACTGTGTCGTACGATGAACCCCATGTGCTTGCACAGATTCGTCCACTCGTAGGCGCCGTAAACTCAAAAACCGATTCCGGCGTGCTGAAATCGTTGGGCGCGCAGAATTGAGCACTACACGTTCCAATTAAGTCCGAGCTCCCGTCGGTAGTCTCACCAATAAAGGAACCAAATCCTCCAATCTGAGTCGGATTTTCGCACGAAGATGCCTCTGGAACCTGAGGAGGAATGAGCAGTCGATTGATCCGGTGAATCGTTCCGTTCGCTGCCGGCAAGTCAGCAATAAGGACTTCGCCACGATCGCTTAACTCAGGGGTAGTAGGACTATCCGTCCCTACGAAAATGCCTTCAACACCGGCATCGACTTCGAGCAATAGTCCATTTTCACTTAGAAATCGGTCTGCAGCATAGAGTTCATTAGACTGAATGGTTCCAGGCAAAATGTGGAACTTCAAAAAATGTCTTAGCTGTTCTCCATCATTTGTCAGAGCTTGTAAAAAGTCCGGCGACACTTCTTCGAGCAGGTCAAAAGCCTCGTCAATGGGTGCAAAGACGGTCAACCCCTCACCATCGGCATGTGCGAGTTCGACGGACATATTCGCGCTTTGAAGAAACTGAATGAATCGCGTGTGCAGACCTGTTCGCGTCAACTCCTCTAGCAGGTTACCCGCCGGAGGGCGTTCCACGCAGAAACTCTCTAGACAGACTTGAGAGGGTTCGCAATCTTCCGATGCAATGCACGGACGCTGGGGCTTGATGATTCGATCTAAGGTATGCACAACCCCATTGCTCGCTGCCAGATTAGATTGGGTAACCAAGCTCCCATTGATCAAAAGTTCTTCAAACCTCAGATCCATCAACAATGGTTGTGTCGAGAGACTCGTCCAGGTCGGTAATGCTGCTAGATCGGTCTGTTCATGTCGACCATCAATCAGATGATGCCGGATGAGCAATTCGAGCGCTGCCGAATCATTTAACAAAGCGTCCAGCGCGCCTGGGGTTCCCCCGCGATCAGGTCTATCTAAATCATCGAATGCATTTTCGTCGGGTACAAGTGCGGTCGTTGCACCAGGCTGGTCTAAACGACCTGGTCCATCTCCGGTAATGTCTAGACCAATCAAAAACGTCACATAATTGGGCATTAACTCCAGTAACTCATACACCGTGACTGGCGCTTGGCATGCACCCGCAGTTAAGTTAATGATAAAATCACCATCAGCACCATTCGCGCCCTCTACAAGCACAAAGGGTTCTGCACCATCTTCTACGGTTAATTCGACATTAGACGTTTTGATTACGCCCGACACAATGTCGTCGTTGACTCGGCTTGGATCGCCCGCCACTTCACACGCATCACGAACTTTCAAAACCGTGTCAAACCCCGAACCGTAAGTACTCACGCAATAGGTGCCGGCTGTTAACGATTCAGTGCGATAGACACCGGGACCATAGACATTGGAACCAGATGCAGTCGTGTCGAGACT
>JBMYRY010000362.1:0-3774 GCA_049602795.1 Bradymonadia bacterium | reverse complement strand
CTCAAACGTCCTCCAAATATTTAAGGCCTGTCATTTCTTTGCAGGCTCTGGAGCTCATTTACAGATCACTGCCTGACTCGCCCATAGGCTTAGCTTACTCCGCAAGACATATCGCTGTGTGCAACTCCTGGGACTAAAGATGAGAATTTTGTTGCATTACCTACCTTTAAGTAGTTAATTGCGCGCGAACTAGACCGTCGAGGAGGGCGTTTTGAATAGATTTCTACTAATGACAGTATTTTGTTTCATTGGCTTTGGGTGTGGCGAAGAAGGCGCTGAGACGTCTTCCGAGCAAGATATGAGCACATCGAATAATGCCGATACTGGCACCATGATGATGCCGGAGAATGACAACGGCATGGCTGACGGCGATATGGCTGTTAATGTCGACGCCAACCCAGCGGATGCTGCGAGTCCAGTCGCTGAAGATGCCGCGACTGAGACGGATGCAACGGCAGCAAGTGACGCGATGGCTGAGGTCGATGCGGCAACGGGTGTAGGCGGCACAGGTGAGACCTGCGAGAGCGCGCTGAGTCTTGTAGATGAGAGTGTGGTAGACATGGCTTCAATTCGGTACACGCTGAATGGTAGCTATGCCGACGAGAACAACTACAACCCTTACAATGGTAACGCGGATGGTTTGCCGCCAAGTTGTTCACCTGTTTACGATGCAGTCGGACGAGATGTAGTTTACGCGCTTCGATTGTCACCCGGCGAAACATTCAGAGCATGGGTTGCACCGCCTACTGAAGTTCGGTCTACTGTCGGCCTTTATTTCATTCACGACTGCGCGACTGGGACGATTTTGGATACGGATGGCTCCGGCGCCTGTGGAAATAATGAATATTCGACTCAAGGTAATTGCTCCGTCTTTGGTGGATGTTTGGAAACCCATGAATGGGTCTACCAATACCCCGAATTCGTGGAAGGACAACCAACGGATGCACGTACGCTTTATCTTGTCGTCGACGAAATCGCGAATGATCTCGGCGCAGATTTCTCAATCGAATGGAGTGTAGAGGATCGTCAGGGTAACCCGCGCTTCGCCAACTAACGGATAGCTAAGTGGGTCATTGTGGCGATCACCGGGCGGGACGAACTCAGTCTACGGCTCGCATCCAGGACCGTAGTCGCCATCGCATGAGCCGCAGTCTCGCGGTGAGACGCGGTAGTTTGTCCATTCTCCATCTCGGCAAACTTGGCTGACGACATCGCCAATACTTGCGCTGCATGCGCAGCGCCAGGCGCCATCGTCTTCATCACTACAGGATTCTCCCGTTTCACTCATGTTCAGCGCTGAATCCCCACAGACCTCACTCGCAGCAATCACATCATCGGGATTGCGGGTTATTGTGGATCGACATCCTTCAGACGTCTCTGCATTACACTGACTGCAGTCTACAGGTGAAAGGTGATGATTCAACCACACGCCGTCACGACAGACTTGGGAAATTGTTTCTCCGAGGTCGCCATTACAGGCGCATCGCCAGACACCTTCCGTTTCGCAGACCTCGTATCCGAAAGACACCTCGTATGACGTGTCTTCGCACACATTCTCGTTGCTGGTGTTTGTTTCATGCTCGGTGGCATTGTCGCATGATGCGGTCCGGTCGAATCCAGCTATTGGAGATCTTTCGATGCGTCGCGCAGTGGCGGGACCCCACAGACCATCTTCGGTCAGTTGGTCTTGAGGATGGTTACGATTCCACAGTCTCTGAAAGGCGAGCACTGAGAGATCTCGTAAGTCATCACCGGACTCGTACACGAAGTGTACAGGATCCGCGCATCCACCGAGTCGACCGTTGTTTCTCACGTCACAGTACCAAGTGAAACCCTCTTCGCGTAGCACCTGACGAACATTCCGATTGCGAAAGTCGCCGGTGTCAATTGCGAGCGCCGATTGGTGGAAACTGCGGCCTGGCGTGGCTGCGATACCAATGCCACACGAGCCTTCCCAAGATTTCAATACATGCTGTTGGGCAACGGACCGCCAGCCGCTCGTGAGCATGAGTCCGCCTAATCGTCTTCCCGCACGCTTGAGAGCCACGGCTGCATCTCGTTGCAAATGCGGTCGTACGCCTTCGCCCAATCTTAACATTGTCTCTTGATCGATGCGTTCGAGGGGGGTGTGTCCAAGGCAGGATAATTCCGCTGCGATCTGGGTGTCGAGAGATTTGAGTGGACCAGTAGAGCAGTTTCTACCCCGAATCACATCAGCAACCGTCGCATAGTGGTCCTTTGGGCTAAATGTGGTTTCGGCTTCGTGGAAATGATGGTCGTGCTGAGCCGGCGGTACGAACTCCGCGCACCCCGTCACGATGAACATTGCAATCAAAAGTACGTGCCTCGACATTGTTCCCCCAAACAATTCTGCCAACAATCGAATGCAAGTAACGATCCAAGGAACTTGGGGCATTTTTGGGGTTATTTGGGTCGTTTGTAACCGAAAGGTGATGACACGTGTCCCCGATACTGTTCACGTTTGTGGTCAATACTACCCAGGCTATGTCATGCTTGGTGGGATTTAAGGGTGAGAGGGAGAGAGAAAATGATGAAGATGTTGAAAGCTCTGATGGTAATGTGTGTGTTGCTACCGCTCCAGGCATGCGACTCAGACTCAGATAATGGCGGAGCAATGCCTATGGCTCCTGAGGTCGACATGGCAGTGGAAGAGCCCACACCGTTGCCGATGCCTGAGGTAGGCGTATGGGAGACCGTTCGTCCAGGTGGGGAGACCTTGTGTTCACGAGGGAGTGAATACCGTTTTTATTTTCGAGGTGGAGATCCAGCAAAGGTCATGGTGTATTTCCAAGGAGGTGGTGCGTGTTGGGACGACTTCACATGCTCTGTTGCGGATGCGATTTTCAGCGATCGAGTCACGGAGCCAGAAGACTTCAATCTGCTTGCTGAGCAATTTGATTTTGGTGTTTTTGATACCAGTGAAGACAGTCCTTACAAGGACTATACGCTGCTCTATATCCCATACTGCACGGGCGACGTGCACTGGGGCGACGCCACAGTGGAGTACGCAAATGAACTGACGATTCACCACCGAGGGTACCAAAATACGCAGGCCGCTTTGAACTACTTATACGAGCGGGTTTTTGAGCCACGAGAGGTCTTCGTGACGGGATGTAGCGCCGGTGCCTACGGCTCAGTTCTCAACTCGGTCATGATCGCTGAACACTATTCGGACACCCGTATGGCTGTGTTGGCCGATTCTGGGTCGGGGATCATCACCGACACGTTCTTGAACGATAGTTTTCCCGGATGGAATGCCCTTGCTCATCTTCCGCCGACACTGACGCGTTTGATGGCACCTCTTGAAACGCTCTCCATTAAGGACGTCTACCAAGCCATAACCGAGTCCTATCCACAGCACCGATTTGCTCAGCACACGACAGAGTTTGACAGTGACCAGACCTTCTTCTTCGAAGCGATGGGCGGGGACTTCAGAGAGTGGTCAGGCAAACAGAGAGAGTTGCTGAGGAGTCTGGATGAAACGCAGGACAATTTCCGAGTTTATCTTGCGCCGGGACCCCTACATTGCATCGGCGCATATCCATATTTCAGTGAACGCGTCACAAACGGTGTTCGGTTTGCCGATTGGCAACGTCAATTCATTGAGGGCGACACGATGCCAGAGTCTGTTTATTGCGAAGGTCTCGATTGTTTCGAGGACGATTTTTGCGAACAGTGCGCGGCGAATGATGGAGGCCCAGGGTGTAGGTTTTGCAATCAGTGGCCCGAGCGCTATGACGATCGTCGGCAAGC
>JBMYRY010000361.1:0-3775 GCA_049602795.1 Bradymonadia bacterium | reverse complement strand
GCAGATGGGTGCGAAACGGTATGGCACTTGGCTTATATCAACGGCACTCGTCACTTTTATGAACGACCCGACGAAGTTCTCGACGTCGGGATACGAGGGACGCTTAACGCGATTGATGCGGCGCTTGCAGTTGGAACTAAGAGGTTTGTGTTTGCGAGTACCAGTGAGACGTACAACACGCCAACTCATATTCCGACCACGGAAGTTGAGCGTCTCATGATTCCAGACATTACGAACCCTCGATTTAGTTACGGCGGAGGTAAAATTGCTGGCGAGTTGCTTACACTGCACTATGGCGCTGTGAGAGGTTTAGAGTCGGTGATTGTTCGGCCACACAATGTTTATGGACCCGACATGGGATTCGCGCATGTGATCCCTGAGATTGTGGAAAAGATCATCAAACTGACACAGCGTCTGTCCAAGAATAGCTTGGCGCTGCCGATTCAGGGGGACGGCAAGGAAACCAGAGCCTTTTGCTATGTTGATGATGGCGCCGAAGGTTTTCGTCTTGCAGGTGCCAAAGGCGTTTCTGGCGAGGTGTATCACTTGGGGGTAAATGAGGAGATCAAGATCGCCGATTTGATTGTGTCAATTGGACGAGTTTTGAATGTGGATCTGGAGTTGATCCCCGGTGAATTGAGGAAAGGCGGAACTGCGAGACGATGTCCGTCGATCGAGAAATTAACGGGTCTTGGCTACGAGCCGAAAATCAATCTCGAAGAAGGGATTCGGCGCACCGTAGAGTGGTATGCCAACTACTTTTTAAACGAGGGAGAACTCTCCAGTGAACAGCGTAGATAATCCAAGCTCGTTACCGATTAAAGTATTAGTGACGGGGGCTCATGGCTTTTTGGGGCGTCACGTTATGACTGCTTTTGAACTGTCATCCGTCCATTTGCTTGCACCAAAAAGAAGCGAGTTAGACCTCTTAGATGGCCCGGCGGTCTGCCGTTATTTCGAGATTCATCGACCCACGCATGTTGTTCATTTGGCTGCTGCATGTGGGGGCATTGCATCTAATGTTGCTGCCCCAGCTCACTTTCTCCATGCAAACACGCTCATGGGCTTGAATTTGCTTGAAGCTGCGCGATTGACGGCGTGTGAAAAGTTTGTACTCGTGAGCACGACATGTGCTTACCCTGAAGATGCGGCAATGCCTCTCGATGAAGATTCAATTTGGCAGGGCTTACCCACCGCGGCGACGCGCGCATACGGTTTAGCGAAAAGGTTTTTGCACGAAGCAGTGGTTCAGTATGAAGCACAATATGGGTTAAGAGGCGTGGTGTTGATTCCGGCTAATTTATATGGTGAAGGGGACCATTATGATGAGCGCAGTCATGTTGTTGCTGCATTGATTAAGCGTTACGTCGATGCCACTGAAGCGAATGTCGAGTGCGTCACGAACTGGGGCACCGGAGAAGCGACACGAGAGTTTCTACATGTCGCCGATGCCGCTGAAGCCATTCGTCTGGCGACCTTCAAACTCAATCATTCTCGCCCCGTGAACATTGGCACAGGCATTGAGACATCCATCAAATCATTGGCTGAGCAAATCGCCAGCCTTGTTGGCTTCAATGGTAAAATTGGATGGGATCCGAGCAAGCCAAGCGGGCAGCCACGAAGATGTTTGAATACCCAGAGAGCAAAGCAGTTTGGATTCGAAGCCCGTATTACGCTCTCTGAGGGACTGGCTCGTACAATTGACGATTATCGTTCGAGGCATCGCTAAGACCGCGCGATTCACGCAACCTTTTGCTCAAAAAGTAGTCTTGAAAATAGATTCAGGTTTTTTCAAACTCAAGTTTCCCGTAGTATATTGATCGGGACGATCTACAGTAGTGTGTTTTTGGGGATAAGAATTATGAGAAAGTTATGCCTGTTGGTGCTTGGTCTGTTGACCTTGATGCCCTCTCTTGCACTATCGCAAGAGGCTAACAGAGTCTTGGTGGTGCCGTACTCGCAGAAGTTTCCTGACTTGCCGCATCCGTCCTATGAAGGGGATAGAAAGACGCTCAAAGCGGTCATTCAAAACGCGACCTGTAATATTGGGTACCGAGTTCGGTGGGACACCGACCGGGACGGAGATTTTTCAGATGAGTACTCGCGGAACGTGACTCGCAATGGTCAGTGTAATTGCGTTCGGGATGCGGGGCGACTATTCACCGTTCCTGATGTGAACGAAGATCAAGAACTGTTCATTGACGTTGAAGTCTACAACTACTGTACCCAGGAGAAGAAGTACGACACCTTTCTCATGTATGTTTACGACTTCCGTCCAAACAATAACGCGAGCACGTGGGTGCACAGCAATCCGAACACACGGACCGTAACCGAAGAGCAACTCGAAATCATGACGCAGGCCGCGATCCAAGAGAGCCTTTGGTACACTCACCGGGAATTGGGGAACATTAACCGAAACGATGGACAGTTGTGGGGACGCCCTTCCGATCAATATGCTGCGCCTATCGAACTTTGGCAGTATTTGATTAACGGACATTTGCCCGCTTATCCGACGAGCGCAGTGCTCACAGGGACTAAGGGATGTAATGGTGACGGCGACTGTCATCAGGGTTACGACTTCAACGGTGATGGCACGAGTGACTACGGTAAGGAAGAATGTGTTGCGAACCAATGTCTGCCAGAAGGGTTCCGAGAGGCAAATGATGAGCGTTACTTGACTGACCCTTACGCTGAAACTGCAATGAGACTTGCTAATTATCTCGCCCGCGGAGCAACGACTGTTGGCATCGGT
Source organism: Bradymonadia bacterium (assembly GCA_049602795.1). Taxonomy (GTDB): domain Bacteria; phylum Myxococcota_A; class Bradymonadia; order UBA7976; family UBA1532; genus JBMYRY01. The sequence goes on along the minus strand of JBMYRY010000361.1, from coordinate 1,023 downwards.
GGAAATGAAGAGGAAAATACAAATGGCTGGAGTTCGCCGGGTGTAGCGAGTCGCATTACCTCTTTGCCCGCGCCATTCAACACGCGCGTCGATGGCGCTAACGGAGACGGACAAGGCGCAGCTGCAACCAGTGCTCGGACCCGAGGCGGATCTGAGCAAGACGTCTATAAGGGGGGGATGAACCTCGGCGGGATTGCACCGGTTTTGCCAGCGCTTCACGGGACTGTCTTGCAGGTTGGCGGCAACGGATTAGTAGGGAAGAAATGGGAGTTCTTCGTTCAGCAACTCACCGACTTGATGGGCTATCAGCAATGTGATGGCGGAGGCGGTAATGGTGGCTGGCTCTATCAGAATATGAACCGCAACTGCAGTGCTAGCGAGAGTGATGCTAGCTCCACGCAATGGGCCTATATTGGATTGGAAAGTGCTGAAATTGCGGGTGGACCGTTCGGAGTCGTTGTCAACAATCGATTCAAGTACCGTATTGCGGACAACCTCGTACGAAATCAGCAGAATGACGGTGGCTCAGGCTACAGAAGCACCCATAGCCCCGGGGATGCAAAGCTTACGGGCGGAGCGTTAGTCGCGGCACGTTGGCTCAAGTTCAACAATTTCCCCAATGACAATGTCAAGCCATATGGCAATGGCGCAACGTACGGCAATAAAAAGCACAGTGAACTCAAGAATGTCTACGAGAGATATTTAGCCTTTATCGCTCAAGAATGGCGTGCGAAGAACAGTAAGGGTACGCACTGGTCGGACAGTCTATGGGGACAGGGAGACTACCTGTGTGGTCAAAATAATGGGGTTTACAACGGCCCGAGATGCGGTGACACATATGCCCTTTATTCAATTCAGAAGGGTCTGAGAACCGGGGCGCCTCTGCTTGAGAAGGTCGGTAATGCGGACTGGAATACTCAGTTTACAACTTATTACATTCGCGCGATGACGCGTAACGCCGATGGGAACAGCTTTGATGCAGGCAACTATAATTCCCATGGTCGGATTCGCGACGATAATAAC
>JBMYRY010000360.1:0-3791 GCA_049602795.1 Bradymonadia bacterium | reverse complement strand
TGCATATCTTGCCTGGCTACCTACAATCAAACTTGAAGCGTTTGTTGCGCCTTTGCCAGAACGAAAGCAACTTCGTGAATGCGTCGACCTCAGCCTAACCAACACGCAAGGACTAAATGAGGTCTTTCCATGCCCAGGGCAAGACCTACAGGCAGATGAGCGGATCACCATCGATACCGACATCGGGTTGCTTGCCCGCGGCTCAGCGAAAATCACCCTCCCCATCTATACCTTTGGAAAAATGAAACATGCCCAACGAGCCGCGCGAAGCGGCGTGATGGCAGGTGAATTGGGCATTGACTACACTCGAGAAGAAGTTGCATTCCTGGTTCGACAAGCATATTACGGCGCTCAAATGACCAAGAGTTCTTTGAGTATCATCGAAGATGCGCTGAAAAGATTCAACAGTGCGAAGGATGACATAGAGACCTCGCTAAAGGCTGAAGATGGGAAGTTCACAACCAATGACCTCCGAAAGTTAGTCGTTCAGCAAGCAGAGGTTGAAGCTCGACATCTGGAAGTCATCTCGTTAGACGAGCAAGCAACCGAAGCACTTAGGATTGCAGCGAATCTGCCCGTTTCCGCTGACTTTGAGCTTGATACCTACACACTGAAGCCCGTTAATATTGAACCGCGGAGTGACGAAGAATTTCTGGAATTGGCCATGGGCGTTAGGCTGGACCTTCAAATGTCCAGAAGTGCGGTATCTGCCCGACGCGCGCAAGTAGACATGGCAAAAGCCGACTTCTACCCCAATATTGCGTTAGTTGGTGCAATCGAATACGCGAAAGGTACAACCGCAGAGGAGCCCAATGATCCATTTGCAAGTGACCCGTACAATTTCCTTAACTGGGGCGTTGTCATTGGGGCGACCTGGAATCTCGACTTCGCAGTTCTTCGAAGTGACCTAAAGAGGGCACGCTCAAAACTGTTAGAACAAGAAAAGAGTGAAAGTCTCCTAAAACAACGTGTCAGGCTCGATCTTGTTTCCAAGATTTCGGACCTGCGGCGACGTGAAAAGGAAATCGAAATCCGTGCAAAGGCACGTTCTGCGTCCAAAAGTTGGCTCGTCTCCAATACCCTTAACTTCGGTCTCGGATTAACGGATATTGACCAACTTCTAAAGAGCTTGAACGCCTACAGTCGTTCCAAGCTCAATTACCTCATGAGTGTTTACGAATATAACCTAGCTGTGGCACGCGTTAGCAAAGAAGTGGGGCTGGACCTCACCGTCAAATAAGTAAAATAAACGCGGAAGTCTCTTGAATATACCCTTCATCGTATCGTATCAGCATGTATCAAGATTAACCGGAGAGAAGTCATGTACATTCGATGTATCGCCCTATTACTCGTGCTAGGACTCGTGAGTTCAGCAAATGCTGCCCCGCCAATCGGCTTTATCAAGGGTGAAGTGGAAAAGGTCCGAAGCCTTTTAAAAATCCCTGTAAAGGACAACACTCCGGAAAAGGAAAAGATAGACGACCAACTTCGAAGCATTTTGAATCCAGTCATGAACTTTGACCGGTTGAGTGAAAACGCACTCCGGAATCACTGGGCAGGCTTAACCCCCATACAAAGAACTGACTTCATTACGCTGTTTCGCGCATTGGTTTTTCACAGCTACCTTCAAAAGATTAGATCGGCAGAAGAGGCATACACGATTGACTACGTAGATCAGCAGGCGAAAGGTGCAAAAGCTGCCTCAGTTACGGCTATCAGTCGGACCAAGACCACCGAAATCGAGCTTGTCTTTCATATTCTGAAGGAGGAAGGCGGACTCTGGTCCGTTGAAGATATTGTCATTGACGAAGTGAGCCTCGTCGAGAATTACCGTGAACAATTCGATCGAATCATCAAGAAAAGTGGCTTTGCTGTGCTCCTTGAAAAGATGAGTACAAAGCTAGAGAAGCTTGGTGGAAAAGTGCCTACGCTTAGTGGTCAGTCCACTAAGGCACCCCTTAAAAAGTAATTCGCTTGCACACAGCGAGCTTGTTGCACATCGCCCCTCATCATGCGATTCGCACCCCGAGCTCAGACACGGACTTGGGTTCAACAACCTGAAAAATTTATAGCTGCGTTTGAGATGCCGAGCCAAGTGATTCGGTTTGCTCAACTGCGGGTGGTGGGTCATTTACGGTTTGCTGCTCTGCCGCATCACACATTTCCACAACTTTCTCGGTGAGCCGCGCATAATCCTGTGCACCTCGAGAATCTGGTGCGTATTCGTAGATTGTCTTTTTGTGCCCCGGAGCCTCTCTCAATTTCGTATTGATTCGAATCGGTGGTAACACTCGCTCTTTGAAATACGATTTCAATGTGCTGACCGCTTCCAAAGAGATACGCGTTCGCACATCAAAAAATGTAGGCACCACGCCAAGAATGCTCACAGGATGCAAAAGCAATTCATTCACTTTTTTCAGCGTTCTTAATATCTGTTTCACGCCTACCAATGACAAGTAGTCACAAGAAACTGGGATAATAATATGATCTGCAAACGTCAGTGCATTTTGGTTTAGAACAGATAAGGAAGGTCCACAATCCATGATAATGAAATCATACTCAGTAATGGATGCCATGCGTGACGCAAGCACTTTAAACCGATTGCGCGGTGTGTTGACCAAACGCACTTCCGCCTGAGCAAGGCTCGTATTACTCACGAGCGCGTCCAGATTATCACTCACATTTACTACACAACTTGCAGGCGGCTCTCCGTCAACCAAAACATGATAAATTGTCTTTGAGGCATTCAAGCCAAGCGATACCGCTACATTCCCCTGTGCATCCAGGTCGAGTAGAAGCGTCCGATACCCAGCTTCAGCGAGACCGGCCGCTAGATTGACGCTAGTGGTAGTCTTGCCCGTGCCACCTTTTTGATTAAGCACAGCTATCTTTTTGAGCTTACGTTTTGGTTTTGAATTCGGCGTCGGCGTTGCGTTCTGGTGACGACACGCTGTCGAGCAGTAATATGCAATCTCACCGCCGACCTGGGCTTGTTGATATGCAAACTGCAATTCGAATTGTGTGCTGCAAACATCGCAGGTTTTCTTCGCAGCCGACAACAAATGGGATTCATGACACGCCTGGCTGCAGAAGAAGCGACTGCCATCACTGCCACGTTGCTGTTGATAGGCAAATCTAAGCTCAAAAACAGACGAACAAACGGAACAATTCTTAAGACCTGAAGTCATAATAAGGCTCTTATCTATTGAAGCGCTTCTAATGAGAAACCGCCACCGCGTCCATTTAAGTTGAATTTTTAGGCGAATGTCAACGAGGAAGTGTAGCTTTTTTAACTACTCGCACCCACTTTTACGTACATTAATCCATTTTTTCGACGCTGTGATTCAGCCGAGCTCTCAGACCGGGTGACTGTGCATCGTCAAAGTGCTGAGAATGCTTTACAATGCGAAATCCAGTTACATCCGGAAGTCGATTAAGGCTCACACCTGGTTCTATGTCTCGTCTCGAGGCGAAGAATGAATCCAACAGGTTCCCGCCTTCAGACCACAATTGAAAAAGCGTAGTCTTATGATTTGGGAACAAGAATCGATGAAGCTCAAACTGTAATTGCCCCAATAGGTCATCTCGAGCCAATACATCTTGTGGTTCCGGAAAGAACGTCACAGATTGCCCCGAAGGTAAGCAGCCATCCCAAATTTGTACTTTCTGACTGGTGACCTGGTTGACCCTCGCCGAAATGTTCAAACCAGCGAGGTCAATGTCGTGCTCGCTGCGATTAAAGATTTCAATGAACTCGTCACTTTCTGGTTCCGCATCGATAAGAACTTCAT
>JBMYRY010000359.1:0-3794 GCA_049602795.1 Bradymonadia bacterium | reverse complement strand
TTCAAGTCGGCACCCGTCGACGCACAGACCGCTATCGCAGTATTCGCCAAAAAAGCAGCCATCATCATCCTCGCAACTCGTGTCTCTCACACAAACGCGTAATGTCAGATCGCAAATTCGTCCCTCTTCACATCCGTCTTCTCGACATCCACTCCGACAGCGCTTCGTGCCATCCTCCGCCTCAAAGCAATACTCATTTGCTTCGCATTGATCATCAATGCGACAGGTGGGCACCATTTGTGCGTCGACCTGAGTCATCGTCATATCGCTCATGGATTGAGCATCGGCCGTACCAGCATCGCTTGGTGAGTCCGGTGAATCACCGCCGCTTTCCTCACCGCAGCCAAACGCTACGCCCAACGCCAAAACAAGAAAAAAACCTAAAAAGTGTTCGCGATTCATTGCGTTCCCCATTGTGAATCAACCGTCGGATGGGCGATTCTCATATCTACACCCATAGCGCCCACTCCAGAGGATGACAGATCTGGTCAGAACTTCGCAAGCCTTGTGACGGCATCTAGACGAAAATAAGCAGACACAATGAGTTGTACTCGACGACAACGATAGATGAGATTACCAGCTCTCTCTTTCGTACCATGCATACCCGTAATCGATGCGATACGCCGAGTTGACCCATTCATACCAAGTTTTAGAACATGAGACGATTCAACCCGAACCGAGGGTCATTTCTCGTCATCGGGTTCATCGGGAAAATAAAGTCGCGCACCGTACAAAAGGGCAGATACTTGTTCGGCATCAAAAACGTACTCGCTGCGACAGAAGTGGCACTCAACCCGCACTTCTTCATCATCTTCGACCAAAGATTTCAACGTTGAGTCACCGAGAGCAACGAGACGTCGAGCAAAATTTTCGCGGGTGCAATTACATTGAGTCTTAACTGGATAATCAGCCAGTGGCTCGAAATTATCGAACAAGCGGTCGAGTAATGCACTCGGCCCAACACCTTCCTCATAGAGCTTACCGATGGGCGGTAAGGTATCTAATCGCTGAATCACCCGTTCAAGTGCGACATCATCGCAGTCCGGAAGTGCTTGCACCATAACGCCACCACACGCCTTGATTCCGTTGGGTCCAACGTATTCCCCGATACGAACCGCCGTGGGCGTCTGTTCACTCGACACAAAATATTCCGCAAGGTCGGCCGCAATGCCTCCATCAACAAGAGGCACTACACCGCGATAAGGTGGACCATCATCAAGAGTTCTGATCACCGTCAGTCTGCCCATCCCAATCGCTTTTGGTAAGGGAATATCACCGTTTCCCTCAAACGGAACGTCTGCTCTTGGATGGTGCGCCGTCACTCTAACCTTGCCTGAAAAATCAGCGATCGCATAGATTTCACCAATCGGTCCGTCGCCATTAATCTGTATTGCCACTTGCTGACGTTCTTTGAGTGTCGCACTCATCATTAAGGTAGCCACCGCGGTTCTCGCAAGGGCAACAGCGCCTACCGGACCGGCATCATGTTGGTCCCTTAACGTATCTGCAAGTTTAGAGGCATCGACCACGACTACCTTAACGGTGCCATCGAGCGCCAAACCTCTAATCAGTCTATCTGAGTCATCTTTGTACATACTGCCCAATACTCATGCTGAATTAACATTCAGACCATCTCATATTCATACTTATTTGTCACTGAGGAGAGGCAGGGCACGAAAATAATTGCGCGCCCCATTCTGTTCAAACTCGCGCTAAGAGGGTCAATTGTGCAACACTCGAATCGTGAGGAGAGTAGTACGCCAATGAAACGTCGAATTGGTCCATTCGAGCTTGACAGCCTCATTGCCCAGGGTGGCATGGGAGAAGTATGGCGCGGTCAACACGTCGACTCGAATCGACTCGTGGCAATCAAGGTTCTCACAGGGCGTATGATTCAACGCCCTCAGTTCCGGGATACTTTCCGTAATGAAGCACGCTCTATGTCGTCCCTCCGCCATCCCCACATCGTGTCAATATACGACTTTGGTGAAATGAAGCCCCAAGATTCGGCAAGCGAAACATTTGGACAGAAGTCACCGTACATCGTGATGGAATATCTCCCACACACATTGACCACGCATACTCCGGTGACCGGGTGGCGTTCGTACAAACGCCTATTACTGGAATTGCTCGATGCCCTCTGTCATGCACACGCGAAAGGCGTCATTCATCGCGATCTTAAGCCTGGCAATATCCTGATTGATGCAGACGGACTTAGCCACATATCAGACTTTGGCATCGCGTTTGCGACAGATGACACTGGCGTGGAGGTCGAAAATATGCGCGCTGCGGGCACCCCCGAATATATGGCGCCCGAACAATGCCATGGGATGTGGAGAGATTTTGGTCCCTGGACCGACCTCTATGCGGTCGGGTGCATTGCGTTTGAATTAGCGTCTGGTTCTGTCCCATTCCAAGGCGAGAACCAAATGTCTACGATGCTCAGCAAACTGAAGGGGCAGCTTCCCGCTTTCTTGCCTCGTTTCCCGGTCCCCCCAAGCTTCAACGACTGGCTCGAACGCCTCCTCAAGCGAGACCCAGAAAATCGATTCCAATGCGCCTCAGATGCAGCGTGGGCTTTGCGCAGCATGAGCACCGACTTTGAAGGCGCGTTAGATGAATCCCTCGACTTTGATGACGCAGACCAGAGCTTGGACCCGGACACGATCATCTCGCCTAGAACGGCTGGTAACGTCGAACACTCAATCAATCGACTCAGCACCGGTAAGCAGACCTTGAATGTCCTGCCCGCATATGAGGGCATGACCGATCTCGTTTCGGAAAGCCCCTTGCCTCCATTTCCGATTGATTGGCGGAAGCACAGCCAGCGAACAGAACATCGCCCGCTTCAACAAACGGGTCTAGAGTTGTATGCCATTAGACAGCCATCAATCCTCGGACGTCACGCTCTGCGTGATCGACTATGGAAGTTTCTGAGAATTGTTCACTCATCACACCGCCCAAAAGCAGTGCTTTTGCAAGGACCCACAGGTATAGGCAAAACGACCATCGCCAAGTGGCTTTGCGAAACGGCACATGAATTCGGCGTGAGTAATTTCATGTATGGCTTTCACGGCGTCCAAGAAATGCCCTCGCATGGGCTGCCCGCAATGCTTCTGAGGCATCTGCGATGTGGCGGACTCACCAAAAGCGAAATCCGACATCGTGTGTTGAGCTTGATGAGGCATCTCCCAAATGAGCAGGAGGAAGCAGACGCTCTCACTGAGTTGATTGCTCCGCCAGACCTCAAAACGAACGACACAACCGACAACAGTACCATCCGCTTCTTTGCCCCGGTTGAGCGCCACAGCGTCCTCGCGCGCCAACTTGAGCGTATGAGTCGTACTCGGCCCCTCATCCTTTGGATCGACGATATCCAATACGGTTTTGAAGCACTCGCCTTCATCGAATGGTTTATGAGCAAAATGCGTGCAGCGGTCATGTTCTTAATCACGGCGACATCAGAAGACCTCGCAAGCCGCAATATCGAAATGAGCATCATTGACACGATGGACCGAAACGAGCAGCTGACCACGCTTCAGGTACCTCCCCTACCGCCTTCGGAGCATCAAGAACTCATTCAACGCGCACTTCCCTTAGATCGTGAACTGGTGGAGCGGCTCGCCGCGAGGACTGCCGGTAATCCTCGGTTCGCCCTGGACCTGTTACGTTCATTGGTCGATCAGGACCGATTACGCATGGGACCAGCGGGATACACGCTTACGGAGGGGCGCGTCATCGACATGGCAACTTCATTGGCGGAAGTTTGGGACTCTCGACTCGCAACATTCCTC
>JBMYRY010000358.1:0-3805 GCA_049602795.1 Bradymonadia bacterium | reverse complement strand
ACTGTCAACTATTGGTTGGTCACACAGACGCCGATCCCTCGAATCGTGCCAGCCTCGTTCACAAGCGTCTCCAAGCAAACCCGTCCTTCGGGGCATGTCACCTGATATCCGCCGCTATCACAGAGTTGCCGGCAAACCGTACCTTGCGATGCTTGCACACACGCAAAGCCTCGAGCACAATCATCGTTCGGTCCATAAGTGCATGGCTCCCCCAGCAATTTGGGCATCGCTGGAGCAGGACCACACGCCCCAACCGTCACGCCATCCGTAGCTACAGCAAAACGGCAAGTCTGCCCCGCGTTACATCCATCCCCAGTAAAGATGTCACAGTTTCGCTCTACGCATAGCCCGACCTCTTGTCCCACCGCCTCAGAAATATCAGCACATCGGGCTCGGTCTTCACAGGGCATGCCATCAGGTTCACACAATGCCTGGCAGATACTCCCATTACAGACTAAACCGTCGGCGCATGCACGTGACCCATTTGGACCACCTCGACAATCATCTCCACTTACGCCAGTACCAGCCGGCATACAGCGAGTCGCGCGGCCAATCAGCCCACATTCCGGGGCATTTGGATTGTCACATCCTGCGTTCGTGACTAAATCACATCCATCACCCTGAACACAGACACCTTCAAACTCTGAAGATGGGCGACAAAAGAAACCGTCTTCACACGCCGCAGCCATTAATCGCGGATCACAATCCCCATCGATGACTTCCATTGCGTCGGGTTCCAAGGCGGCATCTAAAGCGCTGTCTAAAGCAAGGTCAGGACGTGGCATCGGTGCCCCCATTTCTTGGGGACGGCCGACCATCATATCGATCATTGTACTCTCAATTTCACCGTCAAGCCCCGATGGACCCCCATCACTCTCAGGTAAAATGCGCTTGCCGGGCTCAACATCTGAACAACCAATGACAATCATTAAACAGAGTGTTGCCAAAGTGACCTTTGTTTGCACTTAAACCTCCAATCCTAGATTCACCTTGCTCCAGCATACACCGAGACCAGCGTTTTATGCTGCTAAACCCATTATTTTTATCCAGGCAGCTGTTTATTCTACCTGGATCCAAAGTAATTGAGCGGTTAGTATCCTGACAAGTAACTTGAGGAAGGCTGATGTCATGACACATGCAGTGCAATTTGGTGTAACACTCACTCAACATGCCTTGGAGCAAGGTCTTAAGAAGCCTAATCTCGGTCCACAATACTCAACACTCATGACTCAAATTGGCGTCGCAGGTAAGCTGATCGCCGCCCAGGTACGCCGAGCAGGGTTGATTGAGATTTGGGGCACAACCGGCGAAACAAATGTGCAAGGCGAACGGGTTCAAAAGCTCGACCAAATCGCAAATGACACGATGGTAGAGGTTCTGAGCCGTTCGGGGTGCGTGAACGTGATGGCTTCAGAAGAGGCTGACGCATTGATCCACGTCAAGGAAGAAGAACAGGGGAAATTCAATGTCGTCTTCGACCCTCTAGATGGCTCCAGCAATATTGATGTCAGTATTTCGATCGGAACGATTTTTGGGATCTATCCGAAGGTGGAAGGTCAATCAAACGACGACCAGCAAGTCCTACGCCCGGGACGTGAAATGGTTGGCGCGGGATACTTGGTGTACGGCTCCTCTACTGTGCTGGTCTACACCGATGGACAGACGGTTGACAGCTTCACTCTCGACCCATCCTCGGGCGAATACTTTCTGACGCGTTCTGATATGAAAATGCCAGACACACGTACTTATCTGTCAATTAATGAATGTAACGCGCCGTATTGGCCTGGCTGGGTGCATTCCTTTGTTGCACATATGAAGGGCTTAAACGAGGGTCCTGCTCGACAGGTATCGGGCCGCCACATCGGTAGCCTGGTCTCTGATTTTCACCGTAATCTCATCAAAGGGGGTACCTATTTGTATCCAGCAGACCGAAGAACCGGTCGAGGTAAGTTGAGATTACTCTACGAGGGGAACCCACTCGCCTTCATTGCGGACGTTGCTGGCGGTGATGCCTCTTCTGGCGAAGGAAAAATCTTATCCATTCAACCAGAATCACTTCACCAAAGATGCGGTTTAGTGATTGGTGCCAAGCCAGATGTCACGTTAGCCGAAGCGCTCATCAACGCAGCACCCGGTGGTGCAAACAGATGACGAATCCATTACTTGCATTTTTTGGAGGCATCCCACTTTTTTCCAAACTTAACGGAGAAGAGCTCGGAGAAATCATTCGAGCGATTCAACCCGTAACGCTCACTGAAGGTGACTTTCTCTTTAAAGAAACCGAGCCAGCAGATGCCGCTTTCGTGGTTCAGACGGGCAGTCTGTCAGTTTATCTCGATCGTCGCCATGGTCGGATTGACCTCGCGACACTCGAGGCAGGCAGCATGATTGGAGAGATTACTCTCATCGATGGTGGTCTCCGAACAGCGACCGTTAGAGCAATCTCGGATTGCACGCTCTTTCGATTAGACAAAAGCGAATTTGACTTCTTGCGTCGAAACTTACGCCCGGCAGCATATAAGCTCATTAGAGAAATCAGTATTACCGTCTGCAGCCGCCTAAGGGATACGAATCAACTTATTCAAGAGCAATGGGGTACGGAACCTTCGACGGTCGACAATACTCAGACATCTGAACCAGACGCACTTGCTTCAAAACCAAGTCTGTTGAAGCGCTTACAATTTTGGAAAGAATCATGACTGACGCAAACGGACTGGCGCATATTAAACTCTTTGCCGGACTATCCAGCAACGAGCTGGAACTCCTTGAATCGAGTGTCACGCGACATCGACGTAACCGCGGAGAGACTCTGTTCGAAGCTGGAGATCCTGCACTAGGGTGTTTCGTGATCATTAGTGGCGAGGTCGGAGTGTACCTTGGTCGCCAACCAAATGACGAACCCGTCGCACAATTGATTAAAGGTGAAACACTCGGACATATGGCACTTGTGGACCGCAGTAGACGCAGCGCAGCCTGCCGAGTCACATCAGCTCAAGCAGAGCTTGGTGAGCTTCGGTCCGACGACTTTGAACGCTTATTCAATGCTAAGACTCCATTTGCGTACAAAATTCTCGACAATCTAGTCACCGATCTCGTAGGTCGCTTGAGAGCTACGAACCAGACAGTACTTCGCGCTTCTGTGGATCGTAAAAGCCAACTCGACAGTTCCACCAAGAAGACCGTCGCGAGTCAAATCCTTGGTGGCTCGGATGACTGGAACCCCGACAAAGTCGAAGTGATGGGTATGTCTCTAGAGCACCGGATCAAGCGAAGAGACTAGGCTAATCCCCATTCCGCCAACTGTCTCTTAAAGTAAGGTGGTCCTTCTCCGCCAGTCAGGAGTTCATAACCAGAACGGGTCACCAAGATGGTGTGCTCAAATTGAGCACTGCGCCCACCGTCGGTGGTAGAAGCCGTCCAATCATCACTCCAGATTTGGCAATGAAATGAGCCTTCGTTGATCATGGGCTCTACCGTGAATGTCATATTCGCTTCAATCCGCTGACGCTGTCTTGGCTCTGGATAATGAACGATTTGTGGGTCTTGGTGGAATTGGCTACCTATCCCATGCCCCGCGAAATCACGTACCACGGAAAACCGTTCCTTATGGGCTAGTTTTGTAATTGCCTTACCAATCTCATTCAACGTGGCACCAACTCGGGCCGCTTCGATGCCACGCATCATGCAATCATAAGTCGTGGAGACCAACCTAATGGCCTCAGGGTCAGGCTTTCCAACGAAAACTGTCTCTGAACAATCCCCATGCATGCCATCAATGAAAACAGTAACATCACAATTAATGATA
>JBMYRY010000357.1:0-3806 GCA_049602795.1 Bradymonadia bacterium | reverse complement strand
GATCAGAAGAGCGAAAGATGAGCGAAAAAAACAAAGAAAACTCGGTAGTTTTCTCTAACAAAGAACTCAAAGAGGTCGCGAATACCCCTGCTCCAAAGCCGGTCGCCCCAAAGAAGCGAGCCTCATTTATTGATGACGCTGGAAGTATTCTCTCAGACATTAAGTCTGCGATCGGGGATGACGTTGCTGAAGAATTACAGCGTTTTGAGGATGAGAGACGCTCTGCTGCAGCGGCAGTGCTCCAACGAGAAGAAGCGCTCCAGGAAGCACGTAGGGCTGAAATTCAAGCTCGTCGAGCTGCAGAAGAAGCCCGTCGGCAGGCAGCAGCCGAAGAACGAGAGATGTTGCTCAATCGTCTCAATGAAGAGCCGCAACCCGAGCCTTCGCCGACCCCAGTGACGCACTTCAACAATCGAGTCGAGCAGAGCCAAACTCAGTTTTCGACTCCTGAGCCTCCGAAGAAAAGTAAGATGCCCATTTTCGCAGTGGCAATCGCTATTGTAGTCGCTGGTGCAGGTTACGTCGCCACCACGTCGACCGCCGAAAACAACCAAGTCTCCACACTGCCAACAAACACCTCGTCACTCCCACCTCAGGGTTCATCGGCTCCAGTCATGCCGACAAACACCGCCGAGGGGGCAGTGAAGTTAGGTTCAGCCCCCAACAATGAGATCGGCAAGGCTTCGGCTGCTGCACTCAAAGGTCAAGATGGGGGAATTGCTGCTACCGCCAATGGTGATGAACAAAAGGATGACGAGAAAGCCAAGAAGCCTGATGCCGATTCTTCGACATCAGCGGTCAAGCCAAAGACCGAGAATAAAAAGCGCAAGAAAGCGAAGAGAAAACGTCGAAAGTCATCCGCGAGAGCCGCCGCTAGGGCCAAGAAGAAAAAGAAAAAGAAGAAGAAGAAAAAATACGACATCAACCTGGACGATATCGACTGAGCCTCCAACGGTTCAAAATCCAAACTCACCAGACAAAATCACCTCATGAAAGGGAGACCGGGCTGTGAATAGCGGAATCAATGTAGCCGTAGTGGGAGCTACCGGCGCCGTAGGTGAGGCGATGATAAGTGTTCTCGAAGACTCATCATTGCCCATTCGAAAGCTTCAACCGATGAGCAGCGAGCGATCTGCGGGTCGGACAGTGACGTTCCGAGGTGACTCGGTAGAAGTGATAGAGACGACTCCTCATGCATTCGACGGTATCGATGCCGCACTCTTTTCTGCAGGTACAACAGTCAGTAAGGAACTGGGTCGAAACCTGGCTGAGAGAGGCATTACGGTCATCGACAATAGCAGAGCCTTTCGAATGGACTCCGATGTGCCTCTTGTTGTGCCGGAGGTCAACCCAGGAGACATCGGTTCGGATCATCGATTGATTGCAAATCCGAATTGTTCAACCATTCAACTTGTTGTGGCCCTTCACGCCGCACGAAAGGTGGCACCGCTACATCGAGTCGTAACGTCGACATACCAATCAGCTTCGGGCGGCGGACGAGCTGCGATGGATGAATTGAGAGATCAAACAGTTGATCTGCTCAATTTCCGGAGTCCGAAAGTAGAACATTTCTCGCGACGACTTGCCTTTGATGTCTTACCTCAAATCGATGCTTTCGCCGAGGACGGGTTTACCCTCGAAGAGCACAAAATGATCAACGAGACTCGCAAAATCCTTTCACTTCCGGACCTTGCAGTTTGCGCGACGTGCGTTCGCGTACCTGTTTTTGTGGGTCATGCACTGTCCGTAAACATTGAATTTGAAGGCACATTCGATATGGGGACCCTCACCGATGCCCTCTCAACTCAGTCAGGGCTTGAGTTCCGAGCTGAACCGTCAGACTTCCCCACAGCTGCCGACGCGAGTGGTGTGGATGACGTTTTCGTTGGTCGTGTCCGAAGGGATCCATCAGTGCCGCATGGCGTCGTTATGTGGGTTGTGGCCGACAATCTGCGAAAAGGTGCGGCGACCAATGCTGTCCAGATCCTCGAACACGTCTACGCACAAGGAAGATGGGCGGATGTGTCAAAATGACACTTTGCAGTTAAAATGGGTGCCAACTTGGCAAGCATCCGCCGTAGTACACCTAAAAGAGTCACGAAAACACCTAGTTTCTGATTGGTATAGTTCGTGAAAGTACATCATGAAACGACGGTCGGCAGACCGTGAAAATGAGTTTAACCATGAGAGAGTCATCATGAAGAACCTTCTTCTCATTATCTGTTTGCTTCTCGGTTTCCCGATAGCATCTATCGCGCAGACGACCGCACCGACAATCACTTTCAACAGCGGTCCAACTGCTCTGAACGCGAGCACATGCGAATCTGACCTAGCTCAACAATTGAGTGTATTGGTTGACCACACAGAGACAAGCACAGACAACTATACATTGCAGGTCGTATACTACACCGCCGATCCGACTGACAAAGGTGAATGTCTTGGCAAGCTATCGGGCTGTCCGGATCATGCGCTTGACGATGTCGAAGCCTGCGGCTGTATCGCCGAGCAGAGTGTAACCGGTGATTCTCAACCAATCACAGTCAACACAACACTCGCTTCGGTGGACGGGCTAGCAGAATTCCTCTGCAACGGTAATTTTACGGTGAAGATTGATGTATCAGTGCAATTAGTCGCTGAAGGTACAGAGCCAATCTTCTCAGGCATGCCAATCATTATCGACATCGATGTTGATTCCCCCGAAGCCCCGATGATAGCCCCGAACCTAGGCAGTGGTGAGCAGGCACTCATTGTCTCGCTCGCCGATGAAAGCGTCCCGGATGATGTGGCTCGTCATGAAATCTGCTACGCACCTCGTGGTTCTATAAATGCACCGTCTGATTGTAGTCTGAACGAGGACTTAACCGCAGAAGAACGAACACTTCGCCTATACTGCGGATTCACCGCCGCAGACTGCCGCGAAACCAATGTGTTTGTATCAGGTAATGGCGAATATCGGGTCGAGAGCCTTCTTAACGATGTGGAATACGAAGTAGTGGTGGCTGCGCTTGATTCCGTTGGCAATCGAAGTGGGAACAGTCCATCAAGTTTTGCATCTCCAGCCGAGTTTGTGGACTTCGCCGAGGGCTATAGTCAACTCTTTGGGGAGAGCCAAACTGGAGAAACCGGAGGATGTTCTACAAGCAACTCAGGTCCCCAGAGGATCTTCTTTCTTTTTGTGGTGCTGCTCGGTCTAGGGAGGCCCCGATGGTAAAAGACACACTGACACTAATTTTATCTAGCTTGCTCGTACTATGCTGCGCCTTAAGTGCGGCTCACGCTGAAGGTTCTTGGCTCGACCCTTTCGAAAGGGACTGGACGATTCGGCTCACTGGCGGTGCTTTCAAACCCGCCATTGATTCTCAGTTCGATGCATCTACCGCACCTCAGGAACTGCCGTATGAATCGTTCTTCGGAACGGAAAAACCACTCATGTTTACCATCGGCATTGAACGCTTTATTTCAAACGTAGGTGGTGGTCTGTCCATTGGAATGACTTTCGGATATTGGAATGTAGCCGGAGCAATGAAATCGCCAGATGCAGAGTTGAGTACCAGCGACGAGACCGAGTTAGTCTTGTATCCAATGAGCTTAGAGGCGTCTTACTACTTGGACATCTTTGCCAATGAATTTCCTATCGTTCCTTTTGCGAGAGTCGGAGCGGATTACTGTGTCTGGGATATCTTGGACGGGTCAGGTGAAACGACGAACTTTGTGTATCAAAACAATGGCAACCAAGCAGTTTATGAAGCATTCGGCGCGACACAAGGCTGGCATTATGGCTTTGGCGTTCAAATTCTACTCGATAA
>JBMYRY010000356.1:0-3814 GCA_049602795.1 Bradymonadia bacterium | reverse complement strand
CTTCAGGGCTACATCTCCATCGAGACCGTGTCTGCGACATCAAACCGAGTCTACGAATCCGAACGGCTCGAGATTAACCTACAGTGTAACCGTGAACTCTCACCAATCTTGGAACGCGTACCTTTCGCAGCAGTCCACCTGAACGACCCTCTCGTTGTTGAAGGGTCGGGAATTCTCCTAGGTGACCAAGAAGGCGAGAGCACAGCCATCGTGACAGGGTGCATAAAGGCAGTCGGGGATGCCGGCGGATGCGATCCGAGTATGCCAATGCTAAACAATGAGCCCTTTAGCGTTGTGTTAACCGATAAAGCAAATCGTCGTAATCCGGCCATCATTATCAGCCCGCGAATGACCGGATTGAATGCCGGCTTTTTTGAAGGCACGGTTTACCTCAGAAATACGACTGCAAACGGAACCATCTTAGACTCGTCGCCTTTACCCCTTAATTTCCAAGTGCTTGAATCGACGCTCACATCCGTCAATGTCAATGGCACCTCGCTAGGTGGCTACCTCGATTTTACAGGCAACGGCTTTCTCGGCCTAGATCCACGAGGTTTAACAACGGTCATTATCGATGGATATTTTGAGCAAAGCGATGGTCCTCCCCAAGAGCTCAGAACTGAGATTGTCACGTTATTCGATTCGCCAGACCGTGTTCGATATGTGCTTAACGAAGAAGACTCGCTCGGACAGATTCTCAAACTCAGAAGAAAGCGGGGGGTAGTCATTGCTTCCTTCACTCCAGTGTTGACATACGGAGATAATGAACGTCAATTACCAAGCCTGAATAGCACCTTTGAAGTGCGCCCCATCCTTCAGGTTGTCCACGCTAATTTTCTGCCGGGCTTTGATGATGCACTCGAACGCTTTGGTTTGCTTGAAGCTTCGTCTCTCATCAAGAATATTATCATTGAACGGGCTTCCTATATCTTTCAAGGCATTGGTCTAGAGGTTCGGAAGGTTTCGCCGCAAGACTTTGCTCTGTATTCACAGGTAGATCTCACCGGTTTTGACCCCAATGGCATCGGTTTAATGGGCTACGACAACACCCCGGGAAAAGACGTAGGGAATGAACGTTTACACGACAGAATCGGAGGTGTACACGCGCTCACACAAGAAGATGGCTATCCAGGTTATGGCGGGGTCTTTTTGGAGTCCTTCTTCGGCTTCTCCCAATCTCCGCCCGTCGGGGTGGAATCACATCCTGGAGCATCTGCACTGTTTGATGACGTTTTCGACCCAGTTCGCCCGGAATCTGGTCGGCCTGTGAGTGCTGCCGAAGCTGCAGCTTTCGTTCAACGCCCTGCCAATCAGGTCTGCTTGGCAAATGCCACCAACAGAAGTGCACGAGTCAATTGTGCTATCACCGTTCTTGGTAACCTAGTCGGTAGCACAATGGCACACGAGATTGCCCATAGCCTCGGTTTGGCCGATCCCGAGGGCTCCCTGTTTCACAATCCTCAGCCTGCACCAAATCACCTGATGGATTCGGGTAGCGATCGTCCGTTCGAGGAACGTGCGGTCTTATTCGACACCACTGGAGAATATTTTTGTCGGGAAAATTACGAATATCTCCGCTCGATTCTCAGAACTGACCTCCCCGACCCCCTGCCATCAAGGACACCGTGCTACTAAGCCTCCCTGCGGTCACGTGACCCCAAAAAAAGTAGCGATTCTTGATTACATAGGACAACTAACCCCAATCTTATCGCAATTCCGGGCAAATAACGGCGGCACAGATATTGCTTTGACGTCGCCTCTGAAGCACATCTGTGCCTCGAAACGGAGGAGACAATAATGCGGTTTAACTGGATAGTATTACTCATTTCTTTGGGTGTGTTCGCATGCGGAGACACCTCAAATCAAATGTCAGATGAAAAGCCCGATGACACGGGTGCGGCATCAGAGAAACATGCACAGGGCAAGAGCGATGCTTGGAACCGTCGAAATAATCCAGCAGGTCTGCGAATCGAACTTAACAAAACGCTTGCTGAACTCCCCCTTGAGGGCGAAGCTGAAAATCCGGCTTGGCCAGACACATATTGGCCAGCTTATAAAGACTCCACCAATGCACGATGGCAATCTACCGGGCACTTCCTCGATGACCTATCACCTGCCGAGAAGTTTGATGCGGCCTTCAACCATTGGGACCCCTTCAGTGTTGAGGACCTCAAACCCTTCGACGCCAGCAATTGTGACCCAGATAGTTTTGATGCCTCCTATTACGACAATCTTGGTCCCCTCGCCCACTACGTCAGCGAATACAAGGGCAACAAGAAGACCCGAAAGGCTGTCTTGGATGGCGCACTAGACAATCAATGCAACGCGAAGCCAGATAGCCAGTGTATCCTCGATTGCGGGGATGAACCGACCGAGGACGAACACCGTATTAACTTTAATCGATGCATCGAGCGATGTGACCGAGGTGGTGTTGAAACCTGGTGGGGCTCCTGCCACGCCTGGGCACCAGCAGCAATTCTGGAGAAGGAACCGCTCCACCCGGTTACGATTCCTTCCGAATACGGGGATATCACTTTTGAAGTTGGCGATATTAAAGCGTTATTTTCAATCGCTTATGATCGTGCACAGGCTGCCCTCATCGGAGGACGGTGCAATGATTTTGAGGTCAAGCGAGACGAGAAAACTGGACGCATCATTAACGAAAATTGTAGAGACTTGAACGCTGGCGCCTTCCATGTCTCGATGACGAATCTACTCGGCATTCAGAAGCGAGGTTTTGTCGAGGATCGAACCTTTGACTATGAAGTATGGAACCAGCCCGTCAAGGGATTTGAAATCAAGGAAATGGAAGAGATTTCCATTGAACGAGCGCACGAATTACTCAACGTAGACCCGGCCGAGCCGACCGACTGTCATCCGGACTTTTCAGGTGAAGAGGATGCCTACTGCTACAATTCAAATGTCGATGCACTGCTTAAAGTAAAAACGACATTGCATTGGTTGACCGAATCTCAAGCCTCTACGCATGCACTCGGACATCAACACCTAGCCCGATATGCCCGAACCGACACCTATGATTACATTCTTGAAGTAAAGGACGGTGAAGTCGTAGGGGGTGAGTGGTTTGGTGAGTCTATTGGAAATCATCCGGATTTCATCTGGCTTCCGTTCAGCCATGGTGCGCTACCCAGAAAGTTTGAAATTGAACATGTAAGAATGCTCAATCGTCTCTCCCAACTAAGCCCTGCAGAACGAGCGGCACCAAAACTGCCGGTAACCCGTGAGTCGGGGGAACTCAACATTATGATTCCGGACAATTCTGCTCGAGGCATCTCCGCACCATTGTCTGTAGAAGAAAGCTTACTGAATGATGTTGACGTAACGCTCAAGATCACTGTGGACATCAAGCACACGTATTCGGGTGATTTGAAGATTAGCCTCACCGCCCCCGACGGTAAGACACGGGTATTGAGAAATCGTGAGGGCGGCTCGACCGATGATATTCGCCAAACTTTTGAGTTTCCCTACACTGGGGTAGTCGATGGCGACTGGGTCATTCAGGTCAGTGACGTCTATGCACAAGATCTAGGCACCTTAGTTAGCTGGACGCTTGTAGCGGTCCCGCCAGAAAGCGAACTTCCATCGGAGCCATCTGCACTAGAATTCGAGAATACCCGTCAAGCTGTCATTCCGGACAATGACGCCTCTGGCATTAACAGCTACATCGATATTGATGTCGAAGGGTCCGTTGAGCACTTGGAAGTTTCGTTGGATATCGCCCATACGTATGTGGGTGACCTTATCATTACCCTCAGTAAAGGCGGCGTATCTCAGGTCATTCACAACCGGGAAG
>JBMYRY010000355.1:0-3829 GCA_049602795.1 Bradymonadia bacterium | reverse complement strand
GGTCCGTGATCCACTTGTTATAGATGATCAATGCTGACCAGTCTGAGTGATGAAGACTTCTAAATGAGATCACATTCGACCCTTGCCTGAACCGGAAGGTGTATTGCCCTCGACCGGAGTGTCCCATTCCTCCTTGATGAACCATGGAGCCATTGAGATTTATGACAGAGTCGGTCATCGTGAGATCAAATCGTACATCCCGCGCACTCGGTGCTGTTACGAAGAACGTAGTCGCCCCCCAATAAATCGCGCTCGTTGGTGAGTAGATGACGGAGTTGTAGCGACCCCTTTCGGTAAAAACTAACGCGCCGTTTCGATTGAGATCGCTCACCCCATCCGCTCCACGACGAGAGGTGCTGCCATGACTCCACGATGGTCTGTAGTTGCTGCCGTTCGTGATGCCACCGCCGCCAATGTGACCGTCTGCGGCATACCGTTTGAAGAGCGCTGGATACGTGCCATCCAGAAGCGAACTCGCGCCCCCATTTTGATTGCGTTCGAGGGCAGCGATTCGAGCTTCCAATGCATTGATCGTCGCCGTTCTTGCAAAAGCGGTACTGTCCAGTCCGTCTAGAGTGTCAGCGTTGGCGACTTTGGCGCCAACCCAGCGCCCGTTGCCGTCGATCACCGTAACGCCGTCCACGTTGTAACCGCCTCCGGTATTAGCGGCGCCAACGGCAATCAGGTTCTGAGCCTTCAAGCTTGCATATGGTCGAGTGCCCTGGTCGTAGGCATCATTCGGTGAGGCTGGACTTGTGTCGTATAGTTCAAATTGTCGAGAGCGCCCATACCAACCCATGGCTCCATGAGCGACGCCAAAACCAGCAAATCCAAGGACGGCGCTTGGCTGGGTACCAACCTGCGTCGCGTCAATCCCATTCCCTAAAACTAGGCTTCTTTGATCATTGATACGGACAGTTTTTAGAGTTGAATTCCCTTCGACTGTAAGGCTCGTCTTTACAGAAAGGGATGAATTAGTCCTTACCGGGCTTTCAAGTGAGATGCCCTTGTTTGCATTCTGAATACGCAGATATCCATCGGTATTGCCGTCATTTAGGGGGGCTACATAGATCTTCGCACTTGTTCCGGCCCAATCGATTCTCCCATCGGGACCAGGATCGTTGAACTGAAATACCTGTGCGCCCGTGATATTTTTGTCGGTAAGCGAGATGCTGCCATCAAACCGGGCGGCTCCTGTCGAGAGTCCCGCGCTTGTAATTTGTCCGCCTGCCGTGAGGTTGCCTGTTGTGCCCGTATCTCGGTCACTTCGCATAAACTGGGTGGAGTCTAAACCATCTAGGGTGCCCGCATTGCCGACTTGCCCACCAACCCACTTGCCGTTGCCGTCAATAATCAGGTTGCCGTCAACGGAGAAGCCGTCAGCCGAATCGACGCTTCCAGTGGCCCTTAAGCTCTTTGCTTTGAAGTTTCCGTACGGGCGTGACCCCTGGTCAAAGGCGTCGTTGGGCGCAGCAGGACTCGTATCATACAATTCGAGTGTTCGATTCTGTGGATACCAACCGAGAGCGGCGTTCCCTACACCAACCCCAGCAAAGCCGAGCACTGCGCTGGGCTTTTGACCAATCGCGCCAGCATCGACCGAGTTACCCAAGATCAACGAGGCTTGGTCGCCAATCGTTGCGTTCTTTATTGATGCACCACCCTCAGCATTCAAGCGTCCGACAACATTGAGGGTTCCGGATGTCCTCGTGGCGCCCTCCAACGAGATGCCCTTAGCAGGATTCTGCACTCGGAGCATGCCGTCTGTATTGGCATCATTCAGGGGTGCGACATAGATTCGGGCTCCCGTTCCTTGCCACTCAATCCGTCCGTCTGGCCCGGGGTCATTAAATTGAAAGCCCTGGACGCCTATGATGTCATTGTCGGTCATTTTGATGTTGCCAAGCGTATTGAGCGCCACTTGGCCGCGTGCCGACTGGATGTCTCCGTATGTTGTATTGACCTGAGCGCTGCTCATACTACCGGCGATGTCCACATTGCCGGTAGTGCCTGTGTCTGTGTCTGTTCTCATGAATTGAGCGCTATTTAAACCGTCGACCAGGTCTGAATCCAAGGTTGAGCCTGCCCCGTCCACTTGAATCAGTTTGCCTAGAACTTCAGCAGGCGTGTCGGGGGAGCCTGCAGCCCCCACGGCTCCATTCTGCCCTGGAGGCCCCTGAGGACCTTGAGGTCCCACTGGTCCTGCAGGACCTGGAGGACCTTGCTGCCCATCGACCCCATTGGCTCCAGCCGGGCCTCGTAGACCGGTGGGGTCGCCAACCCACTTCCCAGCAGCGTCAATAACAATCAATCCGCCCACAGAAACGGTGTTCGGTGTAATGTCTCCAGTGACATTGAGCGCCGTGTCGGCCTCCATAGCCGCCGGCACCTTAGTGATCGCTGTGCGTGGAACGAGCTCGTCGCCGCCATTGATGCGCAATGCGAGGTGCATTGTGGGTCCTCGAAATATGCCTTCAGGTAGTGGGTTTAGGCTTCCTACCAAAATGGCATAATAGCCATTGACTAGTGGTACATTTTCATGAACTTCTTCGAAGAGCGCATTACCGCCTAGTTCTCGCTCGTACAGCCTGACCTGAAGTGTCACTTCTCCAACGACAGGTGCTCCGTTTTGACGGGTAAGGTAGCCTTCTTGGACGAATTGATTCGGTAAACCAAAGGCGACCCCCGTCATGGTGAGGGTCAAAGCCAATATTAGAACGCGCATCTTAGTCTCCCACTTGTGTCCCCACATTAGTGTGCGCTTAAATCCCATGTCTTTGCAAGTGGCAATGACTAGCGACAGCGAGGTAATGCCTATTTGTTCCATGCCGGCTTGTATTAAACAAGCCTAGCTGGGCTTGTTTGACCCTTTGTGAACAGTTTAAATGGGTCCGTCTGGCACTGTTAGGCGTGGTTCATTGGGGCTCGAATAGGTTCGACATCCAGTTGCGGTACCCTTGAAGACTCTTGTTTAACTTAACCTCGCTGACGTCTTTGATTGGCAAGAGTGCCTTGAGTGCCTCTTCCTGATTATTGTAACGAGGGGGTAGGGTAAAAATGGTTTCTTTCACGCCCGCACGCTCCTGTTGTAAAGAAGAGTAAATCAACCCTTTCTGGAGTGTTAGATCCGCAAGCTCGTGAAGGGTCTGTTTCTCCTTCATGATCAGCCACGGCCGGTATCGAAAGACAGCCGTCGCCTCTGACTCAGCTACACTGAGACTGCCGTATGAACGAGTCGGTGGCCCATTCTCTGTTTTTCCGGCGAACACCTTGATACCTGTTGATACAGGCTTCACCTTGCCTCGCTTGAAGAGGGTGTCGAGACTCAGCACTGTACCCCAAGAGATAAAGCGGATGCAGAAGCCGGCAATATACCATGAAAATATGAGGTAGATAACGCATAGGATGATCCCAACCGTTGGGCTTCCGCTACAGATATATCCAACACCACCAATCACCGACGTGCGAAGTGCCTTCAAACCTGGGTCCAGGAAGGAGAATGGGTTAAGGAATATAGCGATCGTGAATGCTTGACCCGTCAGCCAAACCACAAGACTTGCAGCACCTCCGACTAGACCTGCAATGCCGGCTCCGAGCACGTCGAAGATACCTGGTTCCGCAAGTGCACCATCCTGAGCGTACGCAGTTCCGATGACTCCATCCACTGCGAGTGCGGCGATTCGCCCAACCGACGGTCCCGCGGTTTCCCCACAGTGAAATACCATGGCGATTACCCCTAGGGAGCCGCCGATCTTATTGACAAAGACTTCACCGGCATCAGCAAACTGCTTAATGGGTCCCAGTGGTACCCCAGCGACGTCCTTTGCAA
>JBMYRY010000354.1:0-3830 GCA_049602795.1 Bradymonadia bacterium | reverse complement strand
GTAAACCGAGAAGTATGCCTTTACCGTTGCTGAGTCTAGCCCTTAATCGAATGTGGAAAATGCGGTTGACGACCTTTCCCGCGCCAGAATTGGAGCATTTGAGGTTCGTGTGCATGGTGGATGATAGCCTCGCGAGAGAGACCTTAGGCTTCGTGCCGGAATATGATCTCACCGACACCCTCGGTCACCTTAGACTCACGAAACTTTTGGATGGAGGTTGAAAGGTCAGGCGTGAGGAAGTGGCGACTCTTGAAGCAAGACCGTTGCCGTGAACAAGCGCTCAAAGCTCATATCGTATGACCTTTGGCGTGAGGTAGGACGTATCGAGCTGAAAAAGGTTGGACGCGACACTATCCCGGAGACGCTCTAAATGTTGGGGGAGAACAGCGTCTTTCGCTAAGTGCCGCATCCAGGGGAGAAAATCGAGGGTTCGACGACCAAGGCGATTTCAAGTGGGGATGGGGGAGATTAGCCATCACCCTAGTCGCCGAACCCTAGCGCACGTTAAGCCGTGTGCTTCAATTACCAAGACGTATGACGTTTTGGATTCTTTCATTTTTTTTCAGTTAATTTAGATTAGCGAGAACTTTACAGTCAGGAGGAGGCAATTTTTTGCCCTTTGTGTCGAAATCGATTATCGCTTCGACCATCGATGTTCTTTGGTTGCCCATACTGTTGCCACAAATAGTATCAAGACCGGATTTTCTGGGATTGGGCTTGAAGGCTCATTACAACCATTCGGGGGGGGCTCGGGCGATGATGCAGTGGATGCATCGCTAGCTAGGGCGGTCATACTTTCCGGGTTCGCATCGCGTTCAAGATCTTCGCGGGCTACGCAGCGTGCAAAGCCTTGAAACTCAGAGCATTGCGTCTCTTGAGGGCATTCGGATTCGTAGACTTGATTGGCGCGGCATCCAACAATGCGGTCAAAATCCATTCTAAGGCAGCGTCAATGCGCGTCAGATAGTCTTTGTCTAAACAGGTTGAGTCACCATGGGTGGCGATTGCGATAGGTGAAATGGGGTGGTCTGCTGGTGCCATAAATGCTGGTGCGCCGGAGTCACCAAAGCATAGACCTCGTTCCCCAAAGCCATCTACCTCAATTTCTGAATCTGTGACCTTCACGACGTTCAGTGCACCATATCTGAGTTGTACAGCTTGGTCAGCTTCATACGTTTCGCCGTATCCTGCGACCTCGACTTGTTGAGTGATGAGCATGTCTAGTGAGGGCGTGTCAGTGAGTGTTAGATAATTGTCAATCGGTATGTTTGCAGGTCTGTGTAAAGCGGCGAGACCGAGGTCAAGTTGGGGATGAAGTTGACTGAATCGAATGGCGTATGTACTCCGGTTGCCATCCACTTGATGACTAACCATCAGGTTGTCGGTGCTCTCGAGGCAATGACCTGCCGTGAGGACAACCCGTGGCGTGAGAAATAGACCACTGCACAGTACATCTTCTGGCATGCGATTGGAGTGAAACCATACGATTGCTCTGTCGAGCCAAGGGGCATCGATGACAGTAGGTGAAGCACTACCATTTCGAATGGCATGCTGGACCCGGTGGTGGCTTAACGAGGTGTCTGCACAGCCCAGTACGAGTACAAGACCAAGAAATACAACACTAAAGCCTATCGTAATTGGGGTGTAAGTGGCGTGCTGCATAGACTCACGATACGTCACTATCCAGAGAAGAGGCTTGGGCTCGGAAGAAGTGCGCGCCATTATCGACGTAAAGACAGGTACCAGTCACGCCTCTGCTCATTGAAGAGCACAGGAATACCGCCGCGTCGCCTACGTCATCCGCGGTGATGTTGCGTTGAAGTGCTGTTCGTCTTGCGTTTTGCGCCAAGCGTGACTTGAACCCTGGAATACCGGCGGCAGCAAGGGTTTTCACTGGACCGGCACTCAGCGTATTCACTCGAATGCCTTTCGGTCCTAATTCAGCCGCGAGATATCGCACGCTGCTTTCAAGAGCAGCCTTTGCCGGTCCCATGACATTGTAGTTGCTCACATACTGTTCGCTACCGATATACGACAGTGTCAGAATGGATGCACCTTCGTTGAAGAGGTGTTTGCTCCTGTTCACAATGTCAATGAGGCTAAAGCAACTGATCTCCAGAGCGGTTTGAAAATTTGATTGCGTGGTCTCAGAAAAGTTCTGCATGAGTGCTTCGCGGGGCGCGAATGCCAAAGAATGAACCATGAAGTCCAATGAACCCATGTCATGTTCGATGTCTTTGACAACAGCATCGATCTGGTCGGGATCTTGAACATCACAGGGAGCACAGATGGGCGCATTGATGGATTCCGCCAGAGGCTTTGCACGCCTCAATAAACGTTCATTTAGGTAACTTAAACCAACATCTGCACCATGCTGGGCGCACGCTTTGGCGATTGCCCATCCGAGAGACCGTTCATTCGCAATGCCGAAGACAAATCCTTTTTTACCGTCAAGTAAGCTCATAATCGTGATCAATATTGTTTGTTTTGGCTCGATTCTTACATCGTTAGGTCTCGAACGCCAAGTCGATTCCGGTGAGACGGATTTACGCGAGAGCGCCATGTTACATTTTTGTCTGATGGTGTATCGTTTGATCGAGCGGCTCACTTGGTGTCGCTGCTAGGGTTTGATAGAGCACAAATGTGCCATCTTAGAGAGGGGAATACATGTCACGCAAGAAGGATGCGCTCGAATACCACGCGAGCGGACGACCTGGAAAAATCGCAATTCAACCGACCAAGCCGTTGCAAACCCAACGTGATTTGTCGCTCGCGTATTCGCCGGGAGTGGCGGAACCGTGTCTTCGGATAGCGAGTCGCCCCGAAGACGTCTTCAAGTATACCGCACGTGGCAATTTAGTAGGCGTGATTTCAAATGGCACAGCAGTGCTTGGTCTTGGGGATATCGGGCCTGAGGCTTCTAAGCCGGTGATGGAAGGGAAGGGGGTCTTGTTTAAGGCGTTTGCGGACATCGACGTATTCGACATTGAGGTGGCGGAAACTGACCCCGACCGATTTATTGAGGTCGTGGCAGCTCTCGAGCCCACATTTGGTGGGATAAACCTCGAAGATATCAAGGCGCCGGAGTGTTTTTATATTGAAGAACAGCTTCGTAGCCGGATGAAGATTCCGGTGTTTCACGATGACCAACATGGGACTGCGATCATTTCAGCAGCAGCGTTTATCAATGCTCTTGAATTGACTGGCAAGAACGTAGAAGACGTCAAGTGTGTCTTTAGTGGTGCAGGTGCAGCGGCGATGGCATGCGCCAATCTGTTTATCTCTGTAGGCGTTAAGCAAGAGAATCTCATTCTCTGTGACTCGCGAGGTGTGATCTATCAGGGACGAACTGAGGGGATGAATCCCTATAAGGAGAGGTTAGCAATAGATACCTCATTACGAACATTGTCAGATGCAATGGTCGGAGCGGACGTTTTTGTTGGGGTGAGTGTTGCGGGCTTAGTGACCAAAGAGATGTTGCGAAGTATGGGTCCTCGGCCAATTGTGATGGCGATGGCAAATCCTGATCCAGAAATCAGCTATCCGGATGCAGTTGCGACGCGCGATGACGTCATCATGGCTACGGGTCGCAGTGACTTTCCAAATCAGGTCAACAACGTGCTTGGGTTCCCGTTTATTTTCAGAGGCGCACTGGATGTTCAGGCAACGAAAATCAATGAGGAGATGAAGCTGGCTGCTGCGTATGCACTGGCTGAGTTAGCCCGAGAAGAGGTACCTGATGATGTTAAACGCGCTTATGGCGATATGAACCTTAGGTACGGTCGTGAATACATTATTCCAAAACCATTCGACTCCCGAGCGCTCCTAAA
>JBMYRY010000353.1:0-3849 GCA_049602795.1 Bradymonadia bacterium | reverse complement strand
TCGTTTAGCGCAAGGTCAAGCCGTGTGTGAACGACCACCGGAACCGACGACATACCCGAACATTGACGGTCGTGAGCAAATCAGAGAAAAGAACCAGATTAGCTCACAGCTATTGGCTTATGCCCTTGCTTGTGACCTCACTCGCGTCTTTTCGATGATGTTCTCAACGGCAGGCTCTGGCGTCATCGTCTGGGAAGCTGGTGCCGAAAACAGTCTGCATCAAATTTGTCATGATGAAGCGCTTCCGCAGCCGATTGTCAACGCATCGATCATCTACATCATGGACCAACTCGGCTTCTTTCTAGATACACTGAAAGCGATTCCCGAAGGTGATGGGACGCTGTTGGACCACTGCTCAATTATGTGCACTTCCGAATTAGCTGAGGGCAATGTTCACTCTAACACTGACTTTCCAATGCTCATCGCTGGCGGTGGCAGCGGTCGACTTGTCGGCGGTAAGCATATTAGACTGCCCGGTGAGAATGTGAGCAAAGCAGGCTTAACCGTACTTCGTGGTGCTGGAATCGACGCGATGTCATTCGGGCATGGTGAAGGTAGAGTCACCCAACCCATCTCCTCGCTACTGAGTTAAACTCATTCGCTTTCTGAACTAATTGATCTCGAGTAGCTCAACATCAAAAACCAGCATACCTGCGGGTGCACCAGGGCGCCCTTGATAGGCAAGCTTTTGAGGGATCCAAAACCGCCTCTTTTCGCCCACAACCATCAATTGAAGACCTTCTGTCCAGCCAGCGATGACCTGATTCAACCCAAATGTTGCCGGCTGGCCTCGCGTAACCGAGCTATCGAATGATTTCCCGTCTGTAGTCCATCCCGTGTAATGAACCGTGACTCGCTGATTTGCTTCTGGATTGACCCTACCCGTCCCCATCTTCAATCTCTTGGACGCTAACCCGGTCGCCGAAATTTGAGCATCAACAGGGATCTCAGCGACATCATCTGGTGCTTTTGGAGGTGATGGTGTCTCAGTAAATGAGATCAATTCCACGTCGAACACGAGCATGCCTGACGGGGCCCCAGCTCGCCCTTGATACGCGAGCCGCTCAGGGATCCAAAAACGTCGCACCTCACCAACAGACATTAACTGTACGCCTTCTGTCCATCCTTTGATTACCTGGCTCAATGGAAAGCTTGTCGGCTCTCCCCGTTGATGTGAACTATCGAAAGCACGTCCGTCCGTCGTCCATCCCGTGTAGTGGACTGTGACCACGCTACGCGCTGTGGGTTTAGCTTTCCCATCTCCAACCCGAAGCACTTTTGACGCTAACCCCGTAATGCTTTGAATTGCATCACTCGGCACTGTGGAGACATTCTCCGGAGCCGGGGGTACTTTTGAGGATTGAGCATAAGCAATGGAAAACGAGCAAACGATACAGACAAGAACCAAACGCACGGGATTACCTCATTTTTCTGAACACAAGTAGACTCTGTTATTCAATGCCAATCAATTCAATGTCAAATGTCAAATCGCCTGCTGGCACCTGTAGCCCCTTATCACGACCGACCAGCGCATCAGGAATCCAAAATCGACGCTTTTCGCCAATGGACATGAGTTGCAGCGACTCAATCAAGCCTTCACTTTGCAATGCCACCAACGGTAGTTTGACCTCACTCCCCGCCAACACCGAACTCAGAAAGCTTTGCCCCTTCTTGGTCCAACCAGAGAAATGAAAGCGCACGATGCTTTCAAGTTGAGGGTACTTATCTGAACCGTTTTTGTTTTTGCGAAGTAATCGATGCGCAATCCCCGATGCCGTCTTGGTCGCTGTCTTGGGCGGCGCTGAAACATCTTTGGGCGGTTCGGTTGGGTCGAGCCATTTCTTGCCCACAAACTTTTCCGTCCCCATCTTCTTCATCACCGCAGCAAATGAAGATGTGGACCCATCTTCGTGATGGCAGTGAATATCATGGCATTCGATAAAGCCTGGAGGCGGATTATCTGGATCAAAATCCCCCATCTCACCTTTCTTATAAGTGACGGCGTCGGATGCTTGATCTGAAGGTCTTTGTTGCGGTTCCAACTCGACAATTTTGATCAACACAACATCAAACACGAGCATACCTGCCGGACGCCCGACTTTTCCTCTGTACGCCAAGCTTTCCGGAATCCATAACCGCCGCACCTCACCTTCGACCATTAATTGGAGTCCTTCACTCCAACCAGGGATAACCGTAGCCAATGAGAAGACGGCAGGCTGATTCCTCGTCATTGAGCTATCGAAAATCTTCCCGTCGGTTGTCCACCCCGTATAATGCACCTTTACAACGCTCTGAGGTTTGGGCTTCACGTTGCCATTACCTGCCTGAAGACGCCGATGAAAGACACCGTTGGACGTTTGTTCAGCGTCAGCTGGCGGACTCGAAACATCAACCGGGGTTGGGGGCGGTTGACGCTGTGCTTCGATCCCGACCAGTTCGACATCAAAGACGACTGAACCTTTGGTTCCCCCTGGCTGATATTTGTAAGCGAGTTCATCCGGAATCCACAGACGTCGAACCTCCCCTTCAACCATAAGCTTAAGACCTTCCGACAAACCCGGAATCACTCCGTCGACCGGTACTCGGATGCCATCCATCGCATCCGGGGTGCTGTCGAAGAGCTCCCAATCGCCCTTCCATGCCTGGTATTTCACTACGGCAATGCTCTTGTCCGTTGGATGAGCCTTACCTACACCCGCTCGCAACACCTTCGAGAAAAGCCCTGATGGGGTACCAACGGCTTCTGATGGTGGACTCATGCCACGTGCTTGGTCAGTTGATGGAGTGGTGCTCGAGTGTATTGCATCCCGGGGTTGATGAACCGGTACAACCTCTACGTTGGGTGCTTGTGGTGTGCTAGACTGAACATTTCCAGCCCCAGCAGACGTGCCAACAATATCGAGTAGTTCAAGGTCAAATACCAACATCCCCTTCGGCATACCTTGTTGACCTCGATAAGCCAGTTCTTCTGGTACCCAAATTCGGAACTTATCACCCACTGCCATCAGCAACAGGGCTTGGGTCCACCCAGATATCACGGTGCTCACCCCAAACTTTGAGGGTTCGCCCCGAGTGATCGAGCTATCAAACGAGCGCCCATCTGTTGTCCATCCCGTATAGTGGACAACCACAGTGCTATCCATCTTTGGTTTGTGCTTTGAGCTACCCCTCTTCAAGACTCGATAAGCGATGCCATCGACAACCTTCGTCGCGTTCTGAGGAATGCCGCTCACATCATTGGGCGCGGGTGTAAGAGAGTCATTCGAACTTGAGCTACTAGACTCACAGCCCAACAATGGAAACAAAACAATAGATAAGATGACGAGTAACCTCATCAGTAAATCTCCAAACGAAAACTCAAACGTCAGAAACAAGCGACTTGCTACCCAACACTCTACCCAAGCTCGGAGACATCAATAAAGAAGATAAATGCCAAAGTACATCGTCGGCGTATTTTCCACCTTCCCCCTAACCGCCACCGTGTGAGCCCCGAAATCAATCGCACTTATAGCTACGCCGCACGCATTGTTTTGGAAGATAGAACAACTTTGGGTCCTCGGTAATGCGAGCACATCGATACCCATCACCACAGGCTGAATCAGTTGTGCACGCGACACCACATGCCTTCTGTCCCGGATAATTCAAGCAGAAGTTACCACCAGCGCCACATTGAGCATCATAATCGCAAGGTGTGCACGCAACATCCTGTGCGCCGTGAGGGTTTAACTTCGGATTGCTCGAAATCCCGTGAACACCGTAATGCACGCTTCGTAACGAACGCGTGTTCACGCCTCTCAGAACGTCTTTCCATGAAATCGGAAAATGAGCACCCTCATCATTGGTAATCGT
>JBMYRY010000352.1:0-3853 GCA_049602795.1 Bradymonadia bacterium | reverse complement strand
GCCGAAACTGAGGATCTTCACGAGTCGTTCGGGCCGCGAGTACAACCCTAACGCCCCTCAGCGTCTCAGGGCGAGGGTTCAATGCCTCCGACTCGCTGTCACCAGCTGTATTACCCCGATCATCTCGTGGATCTCCATCGGGCGTAATGACCGGCGACACATTCTGCCCAGCATTGACCAATTCAAGTTGAGCTCGCGTGCGAAGATCGGAAATCCCCATCACCTGAAAATCAACAATTTGACTCGCCAAAACCAGTCCTTGACTCCCCAAATCATCAGTGGGCTGGCGTGCATCGATGGTGTGTCTCACTAATTGAGTCTTGGTATCCGAATCTCCATCGAGTTCGACCCTATATTCAATTAATTCAACCGGCACTGCGATGCAGCCTCCAAATAGACATTGACTGACCAGACTACGCGAACCCATATCACAGGGCTGCTCAGCTAAGTCGATTGTTGACCCAGCAAGGCTAAAGTTGAAATCGGTAATAGGCAGTAAATCGCTCAACCCTGTTCTCGACAGGATGTACAAGTAGTGTCCTGGAAGAAAAATACGGCTCATGCGCGGCTGACTCTGAGCCAAGGCCCGAGTCGACACAGTTCGTTGATCTTCATGACCACCAAGCTTCACTGAGCGACCTTGAATCCGTTCAACCATCAAGGGCGCCGCACCCGGAGCATCCTTCAGTAAGCGAAGACGATCGGGGCGAAGCCCATTCGGTGCATTCGCTAGAATGCCCGGTGTCCGGTCATCATTCTCGAATAACTCAAATGCTTGGATATTCTGTCTCGTAGGACACAAGAGCGGATCCCTGACCCCAAGACCTCCGACCACACCATCAGCTTCGCGACCGTTCACAATGGACAGTCTGCCTGCCCCCTTCAATTCATGTTTGAGAAAGTCGACAGCAAAGCGCATGGATTCATGCATTGTGACCACTTGTTCCTGCACCGAATATTGGCGGGTTGTACCGATAAAAATGAGATAGATAGACATCGTTACCACGAAGCCGAGGAACGCGGCCATGAGTAACTCAACCAATGTAAAACCACCCTGTCTCCGCCGGCGTCTGCTCATGACCCACCTCCGGCTCTGACGACCCAAGGTAGCGTAAGAGAATACCAGGTGCCTACTGTTGGTACGAAGCCGTCGAGGGCATCTTGGGCACACGCCGTTTCAAAGTCATTTTCCGAAAGCGTCGCATAGGGCCAAACCACTCGGACGCGACCGGAAATCAATCCACCAAATCCGCCATTAAGTCGATCGATCATGTAGTGAATGCAAAATCGTTGACGCGTCGTCAGGCTCCCCATTTCCACATTCACCGACCGAGCAACTCGTCCGTTATGGTCCACAGGGTCCGGGGTCATTGTGAACCACTCATTCTCCGTTTTGTTCAAGTACGGTTCAGGCGGATCAAGGCTCACCCATTTATAACTTTCCCGCTGCAATGTCTCGATAGCAGACTCGGCTAAATTAACGGCTGAGGCAACCTCACGTGCACTGATGTTACCCTGCACACTGCTAATTTGCATCGACAACACCGCCGCAAACCCGATTGCCGAGATCACGACTGCGAGCAGTACCTCTACCAGAGTGACTCCTTTTTTGGCGCTTTGGTCACTCACTCCGCTTTCCTCACTCCACCAGAGAAATTGATGGCAATTTTGATAGGCGGTCCTTTGGGGGAAAGCCCCTCTCTCGCCTCGTCAAAACTCTGAATGTAAAGAGCAAGTTCACCCAATAACGGTTCAGCAATCGAATCAATCACCCGGTGAATCGCACCATCTGGACTCAGGCATAAAGTCACATCGTTACCACTCAACACCGAGCTTCCATGTGACCAGTTCTTTAGACCAACTCGAAGCTCAATATCTCCTTGGTAACCCAATCGAGCTGTTCCCCCAAAAGGAACTCGTCGAATCAACTCAATACCTGCGACACCGTTGGCTCGACGTTCGGCAGCCAACGTGCAATTGCCACCAATATCTTGATGTAACTCAACTAATCCATTAGGCCGCGCTGTGTCAAACCCGCGGACGTCAACGAGAATCGCCCGATTCAACCTTTTAGATTGTGCGCGACCAAAGGCAAAGACATCGAGAACTCGGCGCACGGCAGCCCGTTCTTTCTGAGGACCCTGATACGTTTGTATGGCAGGCACCGCCAAAGCTGCAACAATGGCAACAATCGCGACCACCACCATGAGCTCTAACAATGAGAAACCGTATTGATTATGTTTAAATCTACTGTTCACACTCACTCAAATCA
Source organism: Bradymonadia bacterium (assembly GCA_049602795.1). Taxonomy (GTDB): domain Bacteria; phylum Myxococcota_A; class Bradymonadia; order UBA7976; family UBA1532; genus JBMYRY01. The sequence goes on along the minus strand of JBMYRY010000352.1, from coordinate 1,581 downwards.
GCAAGAAACGCGCCAATTGAAATGCGCCAAAATCCCGCATACTTTGGTCTATCCTGCCTGAAAACTATGCAACTTTTTTCATAGTTGCGCAAAATAATTCATATGCTCAAAACACTAATGTCCGCTAGAAAGGCAGTCGCCAATGCAGTATGGTACGACCATGAAAACGCCTATTCTAAAGCAAGCGGAAGCTGGTGGTCTTTTGTTCGATGGCGCCATGGGTACCGTGCTGTACCAACGAGGCGTATTCTTGAATCGATGTTTTGAGGCAATTAACCTGCAGCAACCAGAACTCGTTGAAGCGATTCACCGAGATTACATCGACGCCGGTGCGCTCGTCCAAACGACCAACACCTTCGGCGCCAATCGTATCCGACTTGCTCAACACGGTCTCGACAACAAAGTTGAAGAGATTAATCAAGCCGCAGTCTCCATCGCAAGAAAAGCGATTGGTGATCGAGGCTATGTGGCTGGGAGTGTGGGTCCGACGGGCTGCGGTTTGACGGGTCTAGCGGGTGAGCAAGGACAAAATGTACGTGCTGCGTTTGTTGAGCAAATTTCTGTCCTAGTTGACGCGGGAGTTGACTGCATCATCTTGGAGACATTCGATGTCCTCCAAGAACTCGAACTTGCCACGGAGATTGCCCGCTCCAGTACACACTTACCAATCGTCAGCCTCATGATGTTCGGCACGAATGCACGAAGTCTTGGCGGTGGTCTGACACCACAACAAGTCGCACCAAGGCTCATTGCTGCGGGCGCTGACATCATCGGTGCAAATTGTGGTGGTGGTCCCGAACTGCTCTTCAAGATAACCACATCGATGGTTGGGCACGGCAAACCGGTGATGGCCCAGCCTAATGCTGGTCAACCGGAAACAATCGAAGGTCGGAGTATCTATGTTGCTAACCCTGAATACTTTGGGGTCTATGCCCGCCGCCTCTTGAAAGCAGGCGTTCGCGTCATCGGTGGATGCTGTGGTACAACGCCAGAACACATCGAACGAATGGCAAACGCAGCTCGCATGATGATGGCAAATGACGCAGCTGGGGCGCCATCAACGATTCGAATCGATAGTATCGGCACTGAACCAATAGCCCCGGCCGAACGCTCTGACTTTGCCGCAAAATTGACCCGTGGCGAATTTGTAAGCAGCGTCGAATTGAACCCACCTCGGGGGTTTGATCTCAGCAAGCGAGTCGCTGCGATAAACAGCTTGAAAGCAGCCGGCGTCACAACCATCAATATCGCCGATGGACCTCGGGCAAAAGTTCTGATGAGCAACGTATCAATGGCTCATACGGTCGCGCAAGAAACGGGGATCGCCCCGATTGTTCATGTATGTTGCCGCGATAGAAATCTGCTCGGTCTGCAGTCCCATTTGCTCGGTATGCACGTGCTCGGCGTGCGTAATCTCGTCGTGATCACTGGAGATCCCCCTAAAATGGGTCCGTTTCCCAATGCAACCGGCGTATACGACGTCAACAGCATTGGTCTATTGAAGATTGTAAAAGATTTTAACCGTGGGGTTGACCCAGCTGGACAACTTCTACCAGAGCAAACATCGTTTTTCGCTGGCAC
>JBMYRY010000351.1:0-3862 GCA_049602795.1 Bradymonadia bacterium | reverse complement strand
CGGCTAAGAAAACAACTGCGGCTAAGAAAACAACTGCGGCTAAGAAAACAACTGCGGCTAAGAAAACAACTGCGGCTAAGAAAACAACTGCGGCTAAGAAAACAACTGCCACCAGAAAGACGGCAGCTAAGAAGGCACCGATTCATCCCGCCGTTGATACGATTCGTGTCTCCGCGTATTACCTAGCGGAGCAAGATGGATTTCAGGGGTCTCCTGTAGAATATTGGTTGGCGGCGGAAGGTGCGCTGCGCGCAGCTGGTTGAACCACTAACTCACCGAACTACCAGGCTCACTGTCGCTGGACACAAGATTTAGCTGACCTTCTCGATCTTCGGCCATCAAGATCATGCCCTGGCTTTCCAGTCCCATCATCTTACGTGGTGCCAAATTAGCCACCACAATCACCTGCTTTCCAATGAGACTCTCCGGAGAAAGATATTCCGCAACACCAGCGAGGATCTGTCGTTTCTCGAACCCGAGGTCAACGATGGTACGGATGAGCTTTTTACTTTTAGGTACTGGCTCAGCCTCCAAGACTCTGCCAACTCTCAAGTCCATCTTCATAAAATCGTCAAAGGTTGCGGTTGGTCGAACGTCCATATAGGGTTTCTCCTCCGTGTTCTGTCTGGCATTCATCTCATCAATTCGGGCATTCTCAGCAGCGACCATGTCGTCGGTGAGTTTATGAAATAAAATCTCCGGTGCCCCTAATTCGGTTCCGTCAACAAGCAATCGTTGTTTCGCATCACGCCAGCCCAACGCATCAGCTTGGCAACCGGAGGGCGTTGATGAGACTGGATTTAAAATATTCAACATACGACGGAGCACTGAACATGCATCCGGCAACAAAGGTTCCATCAAAATACTCAGTGATGCGCACACCTGAAGACTTAAGTTGATCGTGGTTCCACACACCTCAACGTCACTCTTACGCGTTTTCCATGGTTCGCTATCGTTAAAATACTTGTTCCCGGCGCGAGCAAGTCCCATCATCTGCTCGGACGCATCTCTGAATCTAAATTTCTCTAGAGACGCACCAACCAGGTCAGGCACTCGCTCAAGCTCAACCATTAACGCCTTATCTCGGTCATTAAGTGGACCTAGCTGCGGAACCCGACCGTCGAAGTGCTTAGCGGCAAACGTCATTGTGCGATTGACAAAATTGCCCAATGTGTCAGCCAATTCGTTATTAACCAACGCTTGGAGTCCTTCCCAAGTAAAATCAGAATCTTTCGTCTCTGGCATCATGCGCGCCAAACCGTATCGAAGATAATCTGGAGAATGCCGATCCAAGAACTCATTCAGCCAAATCGCACAGCCACGAGATGTGGAAAACTTCAACCCCTTGATATTCAAAAACTCATTCGCAGGTTCTTGATAGGGCAACACGTAGTCACCTTGAAGCTTCAACATCGTCGGAAAAATAATGGTGTGAAAGACATTATTGTCCTTGGCATAGAAGTGATAGAGCTTCGTGTTCTGGTCCTTCCAGTAACGCTTCCATCTGTCGGGGTCACCCTGTATTTCGGCCCATTCTCGTGTTGCGGAAATATAGCCGATTGGTGCATCAAACCATACGTAAAGCACCTTCCCGATTCCGTCTACGCCTGCCGCGTCGGCGACATCGCTCGGCACTGGAACCCCCCATGGCAAATCTCTGGTCATCGAGCGTTCACTTAAGCCGGCTTGAAGCCAAGAGCGAACCTGTCCTAGCACATTCGGCTTCCAATCACTCTTTGTGGCGATCCATTCCTCCAGCCATGGTTGGGCCTCGTCAAGCGGCAGATACCAATGCGTCGTTTCGCGAACTTCCGGCACAGCATTGGTGACAGTAGACCTCGGGTTTTCAAGGTCGCTTGGACTTAATGCACGGCCACACTGTTCGCATTGGTCTCCATACGCCTCCTCGTATCCACAAGATGGGCAGGTGCCCTTAACCAGTCGGTCCGCCAAAAACAACTTTGCTTCTGGGTCATACAACTGCGTCTCTGTCTTGGTTTTGAACACACCTTTTTCTGCCAGACCGCGAAAAAACTCGGTACTCGTTTTATAGTGCGTCTCACTCGAAGTCCGTCCATAGTGGTCGAAGCACACATTCATACGATCAAAGCCGCGCTTAAGTTCGCCGTGAAATCGATCGACAACATCTTGTGGATTCACGCCCAATCGACGAGCACTCAACATAATCGGAACGCCATGCTCATCCGACCCACAAATAAAGACGACATCTTCGCCTTTCATCCTCAAATAACGGCAGTAAATATCCGCTGGTAAATATACACCTGCGATATGTCCTAAGTGAGCGGGACCGTTGGCATACGGCAATGCGGCAGTCACAAGATGGCGTTCTGTTGGGCTATTCAAAACCTACTGTCTCCCAAGATTCGAAAATGAGGCTATCTATGTATCCAAAAACACCACAATTAACGAGCAAAAACGGGGCAAAAAACGAATTGAAAAAGACCTCCCGTTTTGAGAGCGTCTAGGTCAAGTTGAGCGAAGGCTCACAAAAATATAATTCTGAACGTCCACAACCGTACGAACAGAAGAACATTCGCTTGATTTCACACGTCTCTAACGAACGGACATGAGGAGCCCGACAGATCACCATGAACCAACTTAGATTAACCCTCTTGGGTTTAACGCTACTTTTTTTTGGTTGCGACGCATCTAGCAACCTGACTGCTGATGCAAATGACTCTGGCGTCGTAGGTGATGCCATCATGGATAGCTCGACGCAGTCGTGTGACGCCGGTCTTTCGCTGTGGTTTGACCTGAACGGTGGTCAAGAACTCTCCCTTTATCCGTCCGACCGATTTACAGCCGCAAGCGAGAACACCCCTACTGGTCTCCGTCTGAGCTTTGACGGTGATCGATTTCCATGGTTTACAAACCTGCCCCAACTCCTAGCCCCTGATCAAGATGCCGTGGAGACCTTCAGCGGCTTTGCGCATAACGGAGGCGTCCTCATTCGTTTTAAAAACAACAGATTGCCTACCCTGCCGAACAATGATGAATCATTAACTAACGACAATCTCATCTGGCTGGACCTGAGTGAAAGCCCCGCTCAGCGGATACCATTTCGGTCAAATCACACCATCGACGAAACGGGTATCATCCTCGACCCACTAACCACATTGCGCCCAGGTCACCGATACGCAGTGATTGTTAAAAAGACTCTTTGGTCCGAAGACACTTGTTTTGAGCCAAACAACGAATTTAAGCAACTCCTCTCCAACACAGAGAATTTATCATTCGGCGACGCACGATTTGCGGAAGGCGTTGGGCTTGCCCTATCCGAGTTGCAGTTAACTGAACAAGACATTGTAGGCGCCACGACGTTTACAACCCATATGGATCACTTAAAGCTCAAAGCGGTGGCTGACGAAGTATTGACCCGAAACTATACCTGGCTTCCCGATGTCTCATGTGAAGACACGCCACAATACGAGGTCTGCGAAGTCAGCTTCAAAGCGTGGGACTTTCGAGATCCGAAAATGATCATCACCACCGAGACTCAGTCTCAGTGGACGCTGATCGCAAGAATCTTCTTGCCGCTCAACCGCACGGGACCACTCCCCGTCCTCCTCTATGGTCACGGGTTGAACTCCGGACGAACAGAGGCTGACCAACTCGCTGACGAGTTTTCGGAAAATGGTGACTTTGCCTTGGTTGCGCTGGATTCCCTTATGCACGGTGATCATCCAACCCGTCTTCCAGACTCAATGATACCCGCTCTTGATTTTCTGGGGGTGAAGATCACAGAAGCTCGTGTTGATGGTGCTGCCATGCATGGCAACTTTACCCAAACAGTCGTCGACCGACTACAATTGCTTCAACTCATTCGCCGTCAACCTGACTT
>JBMYRY010000350.1:0-3867 GCA_049602795.1 Bradymonadia bacterium | reverse complement strand
TTTGGCGCAATCATCGCAGGTATCGTCCTAGGTGCGCTCGCACTTCGTGGTCGCTCAATTTGGGGTGGCGTGATACTTCATTGCGGCGTAGCGCTCACGATGGACCTCGTATGTCTTTATCACTCGGGCGCACTGGCACGGCTATTTGAGTGAGGTCAATCTTAGCGAGCTAGAGTAACGATCCCACATTCAGGGTATTCAACGCTGGCTATGAGCGCCTTGAACTCCGCGACCAGAAAGGCACTACCTAAAACTAAATATTGCCGATCGTCTCGGCGAGTCGCAAGAAAGCTCGCGGGCGTTCCCAGAGACGCAACGCCATCAGCACGAAAATGCGATTGAAGGGCACGAAGATCAATACGCCTCGGATAGCTAGGCTCAACCAAATGAACAGGCAACCGCACGCTGGATATCGCATTTGCCATTCCTTGCACATCCTTATCGGCCATAGCCCCAAAAACGATTTCTAGAGGACGGGCATCATCTAGTAACAAAGCGTTAAGGGCCCCCAACACCGTCTCAACGGCATGTGGATTGTGAGCGCAATCCAGGATAAGATTACCCACTCGCTCAAGACGACCAGGAATAGAAAGCTCCATAAGAGCATTCAATTCAAACGGTCTTTCAAGCATCGTCAGGAGCCGGACAGCAACACTGACATTTCGTTGTTGATGAGCCCCCTTCAAAGAATGACTCAAGGTCGAATCGGTCGGTACACATTCCACATGTGCATCCGTGCTCGCCTGTAGAAGTTCACGTGCCTCTCGGTCAGCAGTAAGTGCAGGACGACCCGACCGAAAGATCCCCGCCTTCTCTCGGGCGATAGCCGAAAGGGTATCCCCCAGAATCGCCATGTGATCAAAGCCAATATTGGTCACGATCGAACCAATGGGATCGCATACATTGGTTGCGTCTAATCGCCCTCCTAAGCCAACTTCCCAAACAACCGTATCCACTTCTTGTTCCTTGAAATACAGTGCGGCCATTGCCCAAGTGGTCTCGAAGAATGAAAACCCCTCGCGAGCAGCAATCGGCACAACACGCTCTACAAGTTCACAGACATCTTCCTCACTAATCGCGATGCCATTCACCTTGATTCTTTCTCGATACGACACGATGTGAGGGGAAGTGAAAAGTCCAATTCGTGAGCCACCACTTTCTAGTAGTTTTGCAAGAATGTGACTCGTGCTCCCTTTGCCATTCGTCCCTCCAACTAAGATAGAGTCGTAGCTCGATAAGGGATCACCAAGTCGCTTACTGAATCCCCTTGGTCCATCTAAACTGTATTTTTCGCCCACCCGAACGAGAGCGTATAAGGTTTCAAGTGCATCCACATATGACCTCATACCTCCTCCTTAATCCGAATTGCCCGCTCCAGAGATGCTTTAAGGTCTATGTCCAAGCTTCCCTCATCGAGCGCCTTCAAGAGAGTCAAATCATGGGGTCGGTCAACATCAAACCAGAAGGGCAAGACGTGAACAGAACGAGATGCAGCCCGTAAGGCGTCAAGCGTTTGGACAAAAACCGTCTCAGTCCCCCAGGCGATCGTCTCATTGAAGACGGTCTCAAGTGGCTCGCGAAGACCAAGTAAATAATATCCACCGTCGCAACTCGGCCCAATCACAGCATCATGGGTCTCTAGCGCCGCAAATGCATTATGGATAAAGGCATGAGGGACTGTCGGCGCATCAGTGCCCATAACAACGAGTCGATCGAACTCGCAGAAGGACGTCCGAAATGCGTGTGATAAACGATGCCCAAGCGTTTGCCCCTGCTGGGCTCGAAGCTCGATCGCAAATGACCGAAAGAAGGGATGCGTCACCTGATCGCTCCACAAAATTTGAGTCCACGGTCCACGACTGCCTCGAATCGTTGCCCGCACGAAAAGCTGATGCAATTGTGCTGCGTCTTCAGGAGGTAAACCTAAGCGTGTTTTACATCGCCCCAAAACCGGTGCTTTCGCGAATATCATCAGACAATCAGACATTGGTCTTCGCTTCTTTAAAGATCGTTCTCAGGATGGTTATGCCGGCAAGAACGCTGCCTCGAATTGTGCCTGAAATCTTGCTTTCGCCTCCGCGACGGCATCGAGCTGTGACATCAATCTCACAGAACCGAACCTTCAACTTGGCCGCTTTTACTTGCATTTCAACTGTCCAGCCAAAAGCCGGGTCTTGCATATTGAGCGTCCGTAAGGTTTCCCATTTGATCATGCGAAGCGGACCAAGATCATGGAAACGAGTCCGATATAACAACCAGATCAAGCTACAAGCTAACCGATTGCCAAAGCGTTGGGGCAGGGTGAGCGCCCCCGGTTCGCTTGAGCGATTCGCACGATTGCCGATTACGAAGTCGACCTGATCATGACGAGCTGAGTTAACAATGGCGACTAGCCCCTTGGGATCGTCTGCCCCATCTCCATCACAGAATAGCACCCAGTCCGGCGGGTCCTCCGAGAGCGCCGTCAAACCACTCAAACACGCTTGCCCATACCCTCGGATGTTTTCTCGAATAACATCAGCCCCCGCCTCAGCAGCACGCAGCGGTGTTTGGTCAATCGAGCCATTATCCACGACAACGATGCGGCGTGCCCCTGCGTCGATGGCAGACTGAACGACATCACCGATCGTTGCCTCCTCATCTAAAGCAGGAATTATTACGTCAAATCTCATCAACCGCCATCCAACAGAGCCTTAAATCGAGGTGCCAAGATGAAGTGTTTCACATGGATTTTGCAATCCCAAAAAAAAAAGGTTTCGGTTCCCGTTTACAACCCGTACTCTCGCTGGCGCTTATCGTAGTAATGGTGCGCCACTTAAGATCTGGAGCAGGCTGGTGTCTACAAGTGAACATTATGACGTACTCGTAGTCGGTCGTTCAGTGTCAGGACTGATTACCGCCGCGCTCCTAGCAAAGCGACGCTTCAGGGTTCGTGTCATCGACCTAGAAAAACCACCAAAGACCATGAACCTCCCTCTATTTGGGATGCAAACGAGCCCAATTTGGCCAAAAATCCTAGACGAGCTTGGTCTCGTTCATACCATGAGGACACAGGTCACCGGTGCCCGTGGCGTTGGCGTAGCGCTTCAAGACCGACGGTTCGTCCTCCATCCCGAACGCACTGAGCGAGGGACAGAACTCTCGGAATGCTTTCCGGACGAATTACAAGGCTTACTCAGCCTCTTCGAACATGCCTCGACATACGGTCCGATGCTCACACCACTGCTTGAAGGCGAGTTAGAAGGACCGCCCGTTGGCTTTGGTAGTAAAAGAAAGTGGCAGAAGCTCTGCGATTTGCATCAGCTGGACCTGCCCTCTGAGACACCCGACCTCGGTCCTGATGTCCTCAACCACTTGTTCAGCGCGGTGATTGCCCTGAGCGGTCAATTTGGCATCACACCCGAGACGGCAACCCCTTCCCAATGGCGTACCTTTTGGCATCTATGTCATGGAGAAAATGTCCTGGCTGGTGGGCGCAAGCAACTTGAGACATTGTTGATAGAAAAACTCGAGTCAAGCGGTGGGGTCTTCGAATCAAGGAAAACGATCAAAGAATTGGAAGTACGACGGCGTAAGATTCGCGGTGCACATCTCTCGGAGGGTGGCTTCGTCGGTGCTGACACGTATATCCTGGCAAATGGGTGCGCCTCACTGAGCGACCTCGTAGAAGAGTTTCCGGAATCAGATACAGTGATGACCTGGTCCACCGGGCATATTCGCACGAGTCCAACGGTGGACCGTGCCCCATTCGTTGGTTGGAGTGTTCACGGTCAAGGTTCTGTGGCAACTCAGCTTGCATCCGGACAATATTGGCTTGGCGCGGCACACACAGAGCAAGCGTTGGCGCCGAGACAACTCTTCGGATCT
>JBMYRY010000349.1:0-3868 GCA_049602795.1 Bradymonadia bacterium | reverse complement strand
GTTGTGATTAAGAGGGCAAGATGCATTCGTTTCAATTAATTTGTTTTGTTAAACACTACGATAGAATCCGGACCTACACTGCATCGATTACGAATAAGTGCTGGACGTTCCCGCAATATCAAATCGTCTTAGTCAAACGAACTCTGCGTTCGCAACGACCCAAACGGGAGATCTCCTTTCCCCTCTGAAAAGGTCGAGTTGCTTGATTCAGTCGTCCGGATTCCCAACGTCAACAATCATTGGGAGGTTATTGCAAGTAACGGTGGCAGCGTCGAGTCACGTGGGCTATGCTCGGCTCAAGATTAGCTGACTGATAGCGGGGGTGAAACCATGGACCAAGTATTTTTGCGGCGCCTACACCAAGACACTGAACATCTTAAAACCGAAGGACTCTTTAAGGCAGAGCGAGTGATCACATCGCCACAGCGTGCGGACATTCAGGTTGGCGAAAACGAGGTCATTAACTTTTGCGCCAACAACTACTTGGGCTTGGCAAATCACCCGAGTCTGAGGGAGACCGCTAAACAAGCCATCGATACCTACGGATTTGGTATGGCTTCGGTGAGATTTATTTGTGGTACGCAGGATGTGCACAAGACACTGGAAAACAGACTGTCGTCGTTTCTCGGTACCGAGGATACAATTTTGTATTCCTCTGCCTTTGATGCCAATGGTGGTCTTTTCGAGACATTACTTGGACCGGAAGATGCTGTGATCTCAGATTCGCTGAATCACGCGAGCATTATCGATGGCGTTCGTCTATGCAAGGCGAAGCGCTTTCGGTATGCGAATAATGATATGGCGGACCTTGAACAAAAGCTCAAAGAGGCTGATGAAGCGGGGGCACGAGTCAAGCTGATCTGCACTGATGGTGTGTTTTCCATGGATGGCTATATCGCTAACTTAGCCAAGATTGTTGAACTCGCTGAAACGTATAATGCGCTAACGATGATTGATGATTGCCATGCGACAGGCTTCGTCGGAGAGCGGGGAAGGGGGACTGCGGAGCATTGTGGAGTCATGGGCAAAGTGGACATCATTACCGGGACTTTAGGTAAAGCCCTAGGTGGTGCATCAGGAGGCTTTACCTCTGGTCGAAAGGAAATTGTGGCTTGGTTACGACAGCGTTCTCGCCCGTATTTATTTTCTAACACGCTTGCACCGGTGATCGCGGCGACATCGATCACCGCGTTAGACCTGCTCGAGAATGATGATAGTCTTCGTCGGAAACTTCGTGAGAATTCTGAATATTTTCGGCGAAAAATGACCGATGCAGGCTTTGAACTGCTTCCGGGCACACACCCGATTATTCCCGTGATGCTTGGGGACGCGAAATTGGCTACTGAGATGGCCGATTTACTGCTGCAGGAAGGGATTTACGTGATTGGGTTCTCTTACCCAGTAGTGCCTAAGGGGGCTGCTCGAATTCGCACCCAGATGTCCGCTGCGCATGAGCAATCGCATTTAGACCGTGCCGTCGACGCGTTTACTCGGGTTGGGCGTCGTTTGGGAGTGATTACATGAAAGCGCTGGTGAAGGCGAAAGCCGAAACAGGCATTTGGATGAGAGATGTGCCCGAACCAGATTACGGGCCCAACGATCTTTTGATTAAGCTTCGGAAGACGGCCATTTGCGGCACTGATGTTCACATTTACAAATGGGACCAATGGGCGCAGGAGAATGTGCCTGTGCCGATGGTTGTTGGTCATGAGTTTGTGGGAGAAGTGGCTGCGGTAGGTGAACTTGTTAAGGGCTTTGAAATTGGCGATCGAGTATCGGGTGAGGGTCACATTACCTGCGGATATTGTAGAAATTGCAGAGCCGGACGCCGGCATTTGTGCCGAAACACCGTTGGTGTCGGGGTCAATAGACAAGGCGCATTTGCCGAATATTTGGTTTTACCAGCCTTCAATGCCTTCAAATTACCAGATGATATTAGCGACGATGTAGCGAGTATCTTTGACCCTTATGGTAACGCAGTCCACACAGCCTTGTCCTTTGACCTCGTGGGTGAGGATGTCTTGATTACCGGCGCGGGACCAATCGGGTGCATGGCTGCTGCGGTAGCGAGACGTGTAGGTGCTAGGAATGTTGTGATCACCGATCCTAATCCATTTCGACTCGCCCTGGCTCGAACAATGGGCGCAACATTAGCGGTAGATCCGTCTAAAGTGTCACCAAAGGATGCGATGCGTGAGGTTGGGATGAAAGAAGGTTTCGACATTGGGTTAGAAATGTCGGGTCATCCCTTGGCTTTCGAGCAGCTTTTGGATGCCATGAATCACGGAGGACGAGTTGCTTTATTGGGTATTTTGCCCGGGGGAACAGCGATCGATTGGGACAAAGTGATTTTCAAAGGGCTGTTCATTAAGGGCATCTACGGGCGCGAAATGTTTGAGACGTGGTACAAAATGGCGACGTTGATTCAAAGCGGATTAGATCTAACACCACTCATTACACATCGTTTCTCCATCGATGATTACGAAGAGGGCTTTCAAACCATGCTGTCTGGCCAATCGGGCAAAGTCTTGTTGGAGTGGCCGTAACAGAACGGCGACTCGCTCTGCGTCAAAGTAGCACGGGAACCATGCTCAATTGTCCATATCCAGTCTGATTTGAATCGTACAAAGGGTTGAATCATGACCCTCGAGATCAAAAAAATTCGTTACTGTTGAACTGAGATGATCGGAGCATTTGCTCGAAGTTCTTCGCGACGGGGTCGTGAGGTGCGATGGTCCTTTACTATTCGAATCGAACCAGGTCTCGAGGCATCATCGGTTGACCGGTTTGTCTAGTCTGACAATCGCGTTACGTGGGCAGGAAGTAACCGTATCGGGTCGTATGTACTCTGATTACGTAGAGTTTGGACCATCCGGAGATCATGACCCCCTCATCAAAAAAAAGTACTGGACAGTTCATTTTGAGTTTAATAAGCTACTCGTGAGTAGATTGATGGGTTCTACGTTTTCGTTAACGCCAGACTAGCGGGAGATTTGAGAGACTATGCACGCATTTTGGTATTTGGTTGGTTTTATTGTGCCCCTGACGGTTTTAGTTTCGGCGGCGTTGGGTGGTATTTATTCGTTTTTGACGCCAGTTGTTGTGTTTGCGTTGACACCGGTGATTGATGAATTACTGCCCAAGGCGACAGACAATCTGGATGCTGACGGGAGTAAAAGTGCATTAGACAATGCGTGGTACGACGTCATTGTCCGCGCGTGGGTGCCTGTGCAATTGGGCACGATGGTCTACGCCCTTTGGCGCTTAACGACGGCTGACTTTCAGTGGTACGAAATGGCTGGCGTTATTCTTTCCACAGGTATTCTCGGCGGTACGGGAATCAATGTAGCGCACGAGTTGATGCATCGTAAGGGTAAGCTCGATCGGGCACTTGCTGAACTTTTGACGTGGTTCGTGACCTATACCCATTTCTGCGTGGAGCATGTGTACGGTCACCATAAACAGGTGGCGACTCCAAATGATCCAGCGACCGCTCAGTACGGAGAGACCGTGTATGCCTTCTTACCCAAGTCTCTACTTGGAGGCGTGAAGAGCTTCTGGCATATCGAAACAAACCTTATCGCGCGTCGAAAAACGACGACAGCTTGGTATCATGACCGGCGGATCCGTTATACGCTTGAGCTACTGCTCAGCTATGGTGCAGTTGCCTATTTCACGGGCTGGGCCGGCGTCCTGATGTGGGCGGCATTCGGCTTGATTGCATCTGTGATGCTCGAAGTGATCAACTATCTAGAGCACTATGGTTTGGAAAGAAAGGAAGTCAAAGCGGGGAAGTACGAGCGAGTACAGCCGCACCACTCGTGGAGTTCGAGCCATCGACTCACTGGTTTGCTCTTATTCGGTTTAC
>JBMYRY010000348.1:0-3868 GCA_049602795.1 Bradymonadia bacterium | reverse complement strand
TCGGAAGAAAGCCCGTCTGCCAAAGTGGTCAACGCGCACATGCTACACTTACTTCGTCGTCGTGACGTCTCTGATGCGACCTACTGGATTTCCATCGTGCGGGGAAAAAACGTCACGGCGCAGAATGTTCTTGTGGATATTTTACCGAAACTGAATCGCCGATTTCGTCCTCATCGAATCGGTTTAGCTCAAAAACGAGTGAATGGACAAGAGTGGGTCGTCACCCTGATCGTCCATCACGCGGGCGTCTTGAACGTCCAAGGCGCAGCACCTGAGTTCGCTGGGCCAATCAAGGTTAAGGGGCATGTGTCTTCAGGGTACTTTCAGCCTAAGATTGTTGCGGCCGTCGTGACCGGTGAGATTATCACTATGCCAGTTTCTCTCGATGACCAACGGCGGTTTGCGGTCGAAATGGACCAGCGTAAAGTAGGTCGCCTCAAAAGACTTGAGTTGCTAGCAGAACACGTATCTGGTCCGCGGGTGCTCAATCTCTTGCATGTTGCAGATGCGTCTCCGTTAAGACCTCTGCCCGTGATTCGCATGGAAAAGCCGAGTGTCTTGCCTAATGATCGCAGCTTACTCAAGCGCATTGAAGCGTTACGTTCCAAGCAGGGACATCCTCCGTTGGTGTGGAGCGATGAATTGTCGGTGATTGCTGCCACGCATGCAGACGTTGTGGCAGATCGACAATCGCTGACTCATAAAGCACCTAGGGAAGGGCACTTGAGGCAGCGGTTGTCAGCAGCAAATCTCTTCCCGAGGCACATGTCCGAGCTCTTGGTCTCAGCACCATCCACCTTAGAGGCTTTAGAGGCAATCCGAATGAGTCCAGCCCACTACCAACAAATACAGAGTAATCGGTTTAACCAGATTGGGATTGGCGTCAAAGACCAGTATTATGTCGTTATTCTTGCCCAGTTTGACCCACCAACGCACGAAGTGGATTGACCGCTCCTTTCCAAAGTGCGAATACAGACGCTCCATTAACGGTTATGACAGTGGAGTACGCCTATGTCGATTCATCTCGATCAGATGATTAGCGCGCGAATTGCCGAACCTATTGAGTCCTATCTGCGTGCTCAAGAGTGTGATGCGGTTGTTCAACTTGCGCCGCCTACTCAGGAAAGCGCTGGCGATCTGAGTTTTGCTTGTCATCGGTTGGCGAGACACTTTCGGCAAGCCCCACAGCAGATTGCACAGACGTTGCGAGAGCAAGTGGTGTCTTTGCCGGACGTTGCCGAAGTAGAAGCCGTGAACGGCTTTCTCAACATTAGATTACACTGGTCTAAGCTCGCAAATGAAGTGGTGCAATGGGCCTGTGAAGATCAAGGTGCATGGGGGCAGAGTAACGATTTAGCGGGACAGAGAATTGTCATCGAGTATAGCTCACCGAATACCAACAAGCCTCAGCATTTAGGACACTGTCGCAATAATATTCTCGGCGCGGTGACTGCCAACTTACTTGAGGCGAGCGGTGCCGAAGTGGTTCGGGTCAACCTTATCAATGATCGTGGGATTCACATTTGTAAGTCTATGGTTGCCTATCAGGCATTCGGGGAAGGCGCCACACCTGAATCGTTGGGCAAAAAGGGCGATCATCTCATCGGAGACTTCTATGTTCGGTTCGAAACGGCATTTCGTTCGGAGTATCAGCAATACCTTGACGCAACGCCAGAACCGCTCGATCGAGACAGCTTCTTCAATTCAGACCGAAGTGAATGGGGGCGGTCGGCGCGTCAGATGCTTCGCGCTTGGGAAGCAGGTGACACCGACGTTCGAGCACTTTGGTCAAAGTTGAACGGCTGGTGTGAGGCTGGCTTTGCCGAGACCTATGAGCGTATGGGGATTCGATTCGATCGATTGTATAAAGAAAGCCAGACGTATCTATTGGGCAAGGACTTGATTGAAACCGGGCTTGAGGAAGGTGTGTTTCGAACGGCTGACAATGGCGCCATCGTTTTTCCCTTAGAGACCATTGGGCTCGAGGGAGAAAAGGCTGTGTTGCGCGCTGACGGGACGAGCGTTTACATGACGCAGGATATTGGGACCGCAGTCAAACGCTACGAAGAACTCAAGTTCGATCGAATGATTTACGTGGTGGGTAACGAACA
This sequence comes from Bradymonadia bacterium, assembly GCA_049602795.1. GTDB lineage: Bacteria > Myxococcota_A > Bradymonadia > UBA7976 > UBA1532 > JBMYRY01. Next base: position 1,757 of record JBMYRY010000348.1, on the reverse strand, counting down.
AGAGCATCACTTTAGATTGCTCTTTGGCATATTGGATGCGCTTAAACCGGAACTCAAATCTCGATGTTATCACCTCAGTTATGGGATGGTTGAATTGCCAACGGGCAAGATGAAAAGTCGAGAGGGGACCGTTGTCGATGCAGACGATTTGATGGATGAGCTTGCAGCGCTGTGTGCTGAGGCAGGCAGAGAGCGTTGGCCTGCTCTCCCCGAGGAGGAACTCGGTGCCCGTGCCGAGCACATCGCTCTTGGAGGGCTCAAATACTTTCTCATGAAGTATGCACCGCAATCGGGCTTCGTTTTCGACCGTCAGCGAAGTCTAAGTTTTGAGGGGGAAACAGGTGCGTATTGCCAGTATGCGTATGCGCGTGCGACGAGTGTGTTGAAGAAGGTTGGGGATGTCGATGCATCCAGTGCTGATTTTTCCGTGCTCTCGGATCCGCAGTCTGTCGCGCTCCTCAAAGCGTTGCTTGCTTTCAATGGTGAAGTCAGAGCGGCAGCGGCTGAGTTAAAGCCAAGTTTGGTGACGAAGGCGCTCTATGAGATTTCAAAAGCATTTGCTGCATTCTATAATCACCGTGACTGTAGAATCATGGGCGCTCCGGTGGAGATTATGCACGCTCGTGCCATGCTCGTTCGAGCGGCACGGACCGTCCTAGGAGAGGGGATGGCTCTTTTGGGTATGACTCCACTTGATGAGATGTAGGGACGATCTTGAAAACGAATAGAGGCATGTTTCGATGAATGGCGCGTTAACAATTCGCGGTCGCTCTTTGGGCGGGATATATACCTCTGTTTACGTGCCTGAATTCTCGACCATGTTCGATGTTGGCGTCGCACTTCGAGAAAACATTGGTGCCCGTTATCTTTGCTTAAGTCATGGACATGTCGATCACGTCGGGGCGCTACCCGCTTTCGTTGGGATGAGAGGTCTTTTCGGTCAAACTGAACCATTGACGATCTTTTGCCCCAAGCCAATCGTGCCGAATCTTGAAGCAGGCTTGAAAGCTTTCCAGCACATGCAGGGCTATGATCTGAATGTTAAGCTTATCGGGATGTCACCTGGCGACGAACAGTCTTTGGGTAAGCGGCATAGATTACGAGCGTTTAAGACCTACCATCCCGCCGTTTCACTTGGATATGCCATCTATGAACCGATCAGGAAGCTCAAGACTGAGTTCAAGGCGCTTCCGAGTGATGAGCTACGTCGCCGTCGACTTGCTGATGAGCCAATCTTTGATGAGACGGAGAGATGCTATTTTGCGTACGCGACGGATACGTTACCGGAGGTGTTAAAGCACGAGCCTTGGTTGATGTCGGTACGGGAGTTGATGCTCGAGTGCACCTTCTTGGATGAGCGTAAGTCAGTTGCGAATGCCCGCCGTGGTGGTCACATTCATCTAGATGAACTTCGACCATATTTGCCCCGGTTTACAACGGAGCGATTACACCTCATGCACTTCAGTCAATTGTATTCGCCCGGACAGGTACGTACCTGTTTCTCTGAACCCTGGGTGAATGACCTCAGCACAGACATTCGTCCTCTCTTGCCCGCCAGCGATAGTGAATGGTGGCACTAGGACAAGGCTAACGAGATTGCCGCAGCTGATACGCACGCCGAAGGTTAACCAAAAGAAGTCCAAAAATGCCCAGCCAAACGAGATGCTTGTTTAAATGAATTGAATTTCGGCACCCACCGTCGTCGCTGGCCGACGGCCGGGCTTCATCTGGCGGTAAACAGGCATGACAGACTAAGA
>JBMYRY010000347.1:0-3869 GCA_049602795.1 Bradymonadia bacterium | reverse complement strand
AATTCGATGCAGTGGCATGTGCGTCATGTTTGCAAAATCAAGATCCGATCGCCTAGGGCAATGGTGACCCAAAGGCACGAACTTCCAGCAATTCGATGCCGTAACGTGCAGACGCAGACGCAATGGTGATGGTCACCCGAACGACGTGATGGGGTGCCATTACGGGTTGGAGTCGATAGGTCAAGCTGTGGTCGTGTTGATTCGCAGAATCTCGTCCGACCTCAAGTTCGTCGAGTGAAATCGTCTCTCCATTGGCGGTCTCTACAGTGACCGACACGCTGTGTGGTGGGGCTGCGGGCACACCAAAAATGAAGCTCGAGTTGTCCGACCACTCAAAATCCGGCATTCCAGTGCCATCTGTGGTGCCCAAATACACCTCAATCACCTCCAGCGGTGTGGGCGTATCAAACTCTAGATGTGTGGTCACTGCGTCCTCCGGCAACGCAAAAACTCCGGATGAATTGTACATATTGTCATTGAGCGTAGGTTCATTAACGGAAAGAATCCGAGGCTTGCATTCGCCGGATGCCTCAAAAAAATCGGGCAAACATGCACCACAGGTCTGGGTGCCAGCGCCACAACCCACCCGATTGAGTATCTCACAGCCAGCGTCACAGGACACATCCAATGGCGGGGCCGCTTGCGCTCGGCTCAACCACATCTCCAACGCCATGTCCCTCGCCCTCGTGGAGGTGGCGTCACTCACGACCTCTCCCGTGTCGGGATGCACGAATTGCGGCATATCTCTACCAAGTGGGAGTGAGCGCTGAACCAGTTCAGCGGCTGAGAGCGTGACCAACGCACCAGGATCTAACTCATACCCCACCGGCGCCAAAGCGTACGGCTCCGAAGCGCTACACGCCAACTGTAGAGCGGATGGATCCGTATCCGATATAACCAGACAGGTGCCATGCAGCGCGTCCGCGGGGTCAAAGAACCACCAGAGGTCCGGTGACGCGAACATAGGTAAGCGTTCGCATCCGGCGCAGGGGGCTGTCTCATTATTCGGTCCCGGTCGATAGCGATTATACGACATGAGCGTGTAGACCGCCTTTTCATGTTGGTCGACAGAATGCCCATACGCCTCATTACGCCGATGATGGGGTTCCTGGTTGTGGTAGGCGTATGATGTCCCGGTCCCCGAGGGCAAGGTTGCGCGATTGTGATTGGCACCAAGAATATGTCCTAACTCATGCGCAAACGTCAGGGCATTACCGCTCGCACCACAGCGATTAGGATGTGCGGTAAAGCCGACCTTCATCACCACGGCCCCCCGATCCGGACGAACCGTCGGTCCATAGAGGAAGTAAGAATAGCCCATAGGCGATCCGGACTGGTCGCTCAAAAAGACGCTTAAATCCCCACCCACGGAGCGACGTAAACTCTGATAGTGCTCATTGAACCTGAGGGTGACCAGCGTACTGACTGAATTAGAACGCCCCTGCACGCTCATGGGAAACAAGCCAACAAGCCGATATCGGTAGTCTGGCGGAAAGAGCGATAGTTCAAGACCTCGATTGGAGGCGGCAACCATATTCTGCGACCAACCCTTGAGACGGTCCACTTCCCCGCCAAAATGCTCAAGTGCTGTTTCGTCATAAAAGACAACCAAATCAATTGTGTTCTCGCAGAGTGCATCACCCGCTACACAGGACTCGAATGCACCTGGGGAACGCGCATCCACCAGCTCTTCGCCCGACAGGCTGGAGTCATCACACACGACGCATCGAGGGCTCTCAGTGGCAGTACAGACGCCGACTTCCAACATGGACTCTGGACAGTCCTCGCATGGCATGCACGGCGTATTGGGATCTCCGTCGTGGTCGTAGGTGCCGCTATCGCAGGCTTCGCATCGGCGATTGTGCTGGCCGCTGCACGCCTCAACCTCGGTGGTACCGGGACGGCATGCGTCGCAAGGCACGCATGCCGTAGCTGCATCTTGGTCGTGGTCATACGTTCCTTCCGGACACACTTCGCACTGCGTATCCGATGTCGTCGTGCATGCGCCCTGCCGAGTTGTACCAACCTCGCAGATGGCACACGAACGGCATGCATTCATGGAGGCGTCGAAGGTCTCCTCTTGAGCACACAGTAGACATTGACGGTCGGCGGATGGGGTGCACGGACTCAGTTCCACGGCATCCGGAGCGCATGTTGAGCACGCAATGCACGCCGTGAGCGGATTTAGATCATGATCGAACGTCCCATCTACACATGGCGGACATACATCGCCCTCAATACCATCACGTTCATCGACCCGCTCATCAAGATCATCGTCGACACCGTTACAGATTTCCCCCGACGGACAGTTGGGCTCGCAACCACTGTCCACGGCAAGCCCGATATCTCGTGGGGCGCCATCCGCGGTCTGTGCATCCATCACCGTAGTGTCACGGTCGCTACCGAGATTGGCATCGACGATTTCGGCATCTCGTACGGTCTCACCCCCATCGAGGGTTACTTGAACATCGTACATATGCAGGGTTTGGGCATCACGGTCAGCGTCTGTCACCTCTACATCACGAAACACACCGACATCTACAGCTTGGTCTACCTGAAAGACATCCTTCGAAAGGCTTGCATCTTCCCCCATGGCTACGCTGTCGTCGCTAGAAGAGGTCGTACAGGCGCCCAGAACCCCCAATAAGACGACAAAAGAGAACGCGTGTCCTGAACGCAATTTCAATAGAGCTATATGCCAAGTCCACATGGATTAATCGTGACTAGCTGAAGAGCATCCGTCAACTCAAACGATTAAGGTTTTTCAATGGACAAGAGATGAAGACGCTCTCATTGGTCACACAAACACTTTGCCGGCAAGGCTGACCACAATGGGGTGTCACACCTCAACAAATGACGTTGTGTTCGCGTGGCGGTTCGCTTAGCCTCGCATCGAACAATACAAAGGAGCCAACATGACCGAAACTACGCCTTCACATGACAAATTATGGCGATATTCAGTCACGGCGGTGATTCATGACATCTCGCGTGTGAATGATTATTTGGACTGGCTGTTCAATGGGCACGTCGCCGATGTGTGCAAGTGGGCGTCTGATGCTGAAGTCGTTCATCTTTCGATGGGTGATGACCATGCGCCGTCAAATCGAGTCATGTCCGTGTACTGGTTCAAAACCAAAGCAGACTTCCGCCGATATGAACGAGAAGGTGCCCCTTCTCTCAGAGACGAAGGGATTGAATTTACGGCGGCGATTGGTGGCGTCACGTTTGAACGAGAAGTGGGCTGGTCATACCGCGTTTGATAGGCAGACACCTATACTACGCACCGATTTCCTTAATGCTGCTGGCTTTGGCGCGCCCACTTACGACGTTAGTGTTAATCTCTCTACGTCGGTCATGGTAGTCAGGGCAGTCGCATTTAAAAAAACAGCGTAGACGCAATCGCACTCGTCGCCCCCACAATGACCTAGGCACAAAGGATAGTTTGAAACCGACTCGCTTCCCGGTTGCGCAAATGAGGATTCAACAATACCCGTCTGTAGATATTAGACTTTTGATTACCACTCACGAGTCATCAGCCATCACACCTGCGTGGTCCAAATGGATTGGCTCTCCGCGCCCCACCAGCGTGCAGCGTTGACCTTCTACGGACAAGACAACCTCAGCAGTGATCTCACCAGGGTTTCGGTCATCTATTTCGTAATCACGAGATTCTAGAAGACGACTGTTTGCGGGATCACCCGAGGTCTCATCGATCCGGAACGGTCGCTGGTCGTCGCCCCGTGCATAGGACAGACGGACTTCGCTGATCTGTATGGTTTCTAGAGCAATGCAATTTGGTTGCGGTAAACCTGGTTGATGAACGTCACCATACCAAAACGCGGCGTCCACACTCACACTGATGACATGAC
>JBMYRY010000346.1:0-3873 GCA_049602795.1 Bradymonadia bacterium | reverse complement strand
GCCATGAGGGTAATGATAGGAATCATGCCATTACGAGCGGCGTGCTTGATGATGACCACCCCTTCCGGCAGACCCTTCGCGCGTGCTGTTCTGATGTAGTCGGCGCGGATCACATCGAGTAAACCTGTTCGAGCGTATCTTGAGAGCGCTGCCAGTCCTCCGTAGCTCATACAGACAATAGGTAAGCAGACATGCCAGAGTACGTCCTTGATGTACTCCAGGGTGGTGAACTGTTTTGCGTTATCTGATTGAAAACCAAGATTAGGAAAGACTGCCCAATCCCCAACGGTGAACAAATTTAGGAGGATCACCGCCACAAAGAATGACGGGAGACTGTACAGCATGAACAGCACGAATGTGACCACTTGGTCCGCGAGCGTGCCCTGGCGGACCGCGGACCAAATACCGAGAGGCAATGAAATGAGATAGATCAAGAGCACAGAACTTACAGCCAGCGTGAGTGAATATTTGAGTTTAGACAGTACGGTGTCCAACACCGGGCGCTTATCGATGTGAGACTTTCCAAAGTCGAGTCTCAGTAGATTGCCCCAGTAGGTGGCGAATCGAGTGTCTAGGAATAGGATCATCCCTTTGTCCATGAGTGAGTACTGCCAGTTCTGTTGATTGTCACCCCACCATTTTTGCCAAAATTGGGTAACCGCCTCGATGCGCTTGGCGGTATCTCCAACCTGATAGGTTTGTGTCTTTAATGTTTGATTCTGCGAGCGAATGACTTTGTTCGCTTCCTTTTGTCTCTCGATCTCCTCCGGTTCAAGCGTGGTTTCCGTGTAGCCGGTCAATAGTCGGGCTTGAGCATTGATTGCTAAATGCTGACTAGACTTCGCGCGTAAGCGCTCATCTTTGCACTGAGTAAGGCAGTCAATGAGACCGGGGACGGCATACTTGCCCCAATCATCCATTTCCTCTTGGGCGGAGATTCGGCGTTCGATGCTTGTCGTGTTGTTGATATTTATCGCGTCTTTCAAGCTGTCTCTGATGTCTCCAGGTGTCAAACTGAATCGGGTGTTGAAGAGGATGGGCTTATCAAGACCAAATTGTTCCTTGAAGATTCGGTAAGACTCTTGATTACCTTCCTTATCGGCGTCTTGTGTCCCGTCTGTCCCCGATTGTTGGCTACCTGGGTCGCCTGCTCCGATATTGACGAGAACAAACACAATTAAACTGATGGCGAAGAAGGTCGGTATGATCAGAAGGACTCGTTTTATCGCATAGGTCAACATGTGCGCTCCTTATGGCTGATTCAGATACCAAGACCGGAAGTTGGCATATGGGCTGACGAGGCTGACTTCTTTCGCATTCTTGAGTTGTTGAGTCCAAAAGTAGGGAACTTTACTACGGAACAAAAAAGTATAGGGTTGTTCCTCGTAAATCAGTCGATGAAAGGTCTTGGCAAGTTGGTAGCGTTTTTCCATGTCGAACTCGGCTTCCATTTGCTCGATGATGCGATCAGCTTGGGCGTTTTTGAATGAAATGAAATTGCTGGATTTTGGCGTTTCAGCATGACGTGAATGCCAGATTTGGTCGAAGTCAACGTTTGGACTCGTTCCCCATCCCAGCATGACCGCGTCGAACTTCTTAGACTGCAATTCCTTTTGAAACATTGCCCATTCCATGGCTTTCAGCGTGCATTTAACCCCCACTTTCTTGAGTTCTTCCTTGAGAATTTCTGCGGTGTCTTGATGCGTGGGGGAGTTCACGATGTTGAACACGAACTCAAACTCAACCCGTCGCCCGTTGATGAGCTTGTCCCGAATCCCATTACCGTTTGAATCCGTCCAACCGGCCTCGGTGAGTAATTTTTTCGACATGTCCAGATCAAATGGAATTGGCTTGAGCGTGTCATCGTAATGAGGGAGTCCTGGGGTAATCGGCCCAGTTGTTCTCTCACCTAATCCGAATCGAACTTGCTTCAGAATATCGTTCGCCTTCAGCGCATAACTCATTGCTCGTCGGACCCGCTTATCTGAGAAGAACGGTTTCGCGTTATTCCAACCAATGTAGCTGTAGCCGTATGTCCAATAAAAGTCGTGTTGAATCCGACCATCATGAAAAGGTTTGTTCTTATCGTTTTGTTTCATGACCATTCGAAAGTTTTGGCTGCTCAGGTTGGTCATATGAACCCCTTGATTCGTCGCCTCATCTTTCGACTGTGCCGATTTGAGCAACATTAATGGGTGCTGTACTCGCTCTTTGACGACCTTGATGATGACTTGGTCAAAGCTATTACCACCAAGGGGAAACCAAGGATCTTTTTCTAATCTGAGAACTTCGCCAGGTCGAAATTCGACGAATCGGTATGCGCCGTTACCCAGTGCCCTTGGGTTGTACCAGTGCTCTGAGAATTGTTTACCAATGACGGCATCTTCAAAGCGGTTACCTTCAGCATCGTATGCGTAAAGGAACTCTGGGAGCGTCTGGAGAAAGCGGGACATAAGGTCATTTTTGTAGCTCTTTGTCGTGTATCCGATTTCGAAGCTGAAGTCTCCCGTCACGCGAACTTTATCGAAATCGAGGTTTTTAAAGTACGCACGCTTGGATGCGGCACCAGCAATTTGCGTGTTCATCATCATCCTGAGCCAGAACACAACGTCGTGTGCCGTGACTCGACAACGACCTTTGACCCAGTGACGGTCGGCAGCGAGTGGAGTTTCGCTAGAAACCATACCGGTTTTCTTCAATAAAGCCGCCGTTCGACGCCCAACGTCAGTACAGCTTTTGCCTTTGAGCAACCAGTCGAACGTCTCATTTTCCGATAGAGCCGGCTGATGCCAGAATATGTCCGGTCGCAAGCGATAGCGATAGGTTAGGAAATCATCACTTCGTTGTAGATAAGTGGCGAGCCCGGGCCCGTATTTGGTGACTTCTTTCTTGTGCCTCGCAACGAGAGGGACTTGGTTGTATGACCTGATGTTCGAGACGTCGACACTGCTCTCGATGAGGTAGTTGAAGCCTTTTGGATCCGAACTGATAAGTAACTTTAACGTCCCGCCTGACTTTGCATCTTTGGGCAGCCAAGAGACTGGGTCGCGTTCTAATAGACCGCCGAAGGCACTCTCGGCCCATAGGGTCCCATCCGCAGGGTTCGCAGAACCGTTTGATTCTGTTCCATCATTAGACTGGGTGCCATTTAGTCGTTTGAGCTTTGTCGCTGCGAGTTCCCGAAGTTTGAGTTGTTCGAGATGGTCGTTCTGGAACAAATAGACGATGCCAATTGAAATGGCGATGAGTAATAAGACGGTGTTAAGAAGTCGGTGGTAGAAAGTTCGAATCATTTGAGTCGTTTTTCCTCCGGTGTTTCCGTTTGATGAACTCGGGTCTTTGCCGTCAAGCGAAGATCGTCCATGTGGACGTCACAATGAAGTCGCTGCTGCTGACTTGCGTCGTTGCGGGCAGCAGGTCTGTTTTTCTCCGTCTCTACGACACGTTCTGTTTTGTGGGTGTCGTTTATCGCATAAATCGTCTTTAGTCACTCAAAGAATGGTGAACACCCTTCGTATCCAGATGGCAGAGAGCAACTGTCTTGCGTCATTAGAGTGCTTTTTCGTACCATTAACTCGATTTCCTCATCAAAGGCTGCGAAGAATGTATGCCCGACACCTTCAGGAATTCGGCCTGAGTCGTACCAATCAGCTCTAAAGCGGTCACTTGTACTCTCTACGTTTGGATCGTGTGCTCGATCTACGGTCAACAATGCCTGAGCTGCGATTTGAAAGGTGTCGCGAGCTCGCCGCGCAATTTCTTCTGTAGAGAGGGATTTGTGAAAGGCCACGGCGGTTGCCTCGGCACGCTCATCCGCACTCGCAAGTAATAGATCCACAGGCTCTACAATGTCACCAGCACACTCGCCTACGC